>JBBSLV010000442.1:0-3646 GCA_038233535.1 Tepidisphaerales bacterium
CAGGTCCTTGGTCTCAGGAAAGATGCGCACTTAAATGTGCTGTGGAGAGGAAAGCCTGGTGCGGCGACCGGCGACGATCTTTTTGCTCATGGCCGTCGTGCTGGGCCTCAGCATCGCGTCGATGTACGCGATGGGTCAGTACGCGCTGCACGCTCAGCACGCCGTCGCGCGGCAGCAGCGGAAGATCATCGCGCTGAGCGACGTTCTCTCCACGGTCAAGGACGCCGAAACCGGGCAGCGCGGATACCTGCTCGTCGGTGAGGATGCATACCTCCAGCCGTTCCACTCGGCCGTCTCCAAGCTTGGCGGGAACCTCAAACAAATCGACGTCTTGGCGGCCGAGAACGTGCTCGCGCCGGAGGATGTTGCGGCGCTGAAGCAGCTGGTCGAAGCGAAGGTCGCGGAGTTGAACAAGACCATCGACTTGCGCCGGACGCAGGGCCCGGACGCCGCCACCGCCGCCGTCCGTTCCCAAGGGGACCTCGGGAAGAAGATCATGGACGACATCCGCGCGTTGGACGGGCGGATGATGGATCAGGAATACGCCGAGCTGCGCGCCTCCGAACCCACAGTCCGCCGCGTCATTGCCGCGCGCACGGTCCTTTCCATCGCGATTGCGCTGATCAATCTCGCGTTCATCGCGTGGTGCTACCGGAAGCTCGCGCGGGAAAGCACCAAAGTCGCCGAACAGGGCGAGCGGCTGCGCACGACGCTGGCGAGCATCGGCGACGGCGTGATCGCGACCGACACACAGGGGCGCGTCACCCTGATGAACCCCGTCTCCGAAGCGCTGACCGGCTGGACGACCGCCGACGCGCGCGGGCAGCCGCTGGCGGATGTCTTCCGCATCGTCAACGAAACGACGCGCGCCGACGTGGAGAACCCCGCCCTGCGCGCCCTGCGCGAGGGCGTGATCGTCGGGCTTGCAAACCACACGATCCTGATCGCCAAGGACGGCGCCGAGCGCGCCATCGACGACAGCGCCGCCCCCATTCGCTCTGCGATTGGCGAATTGGTCGGGTGCGTGCTGGTCTTCCGCGACGTCGGCGAGCAGCGCCGCGCCGCACGGCAGCTTGCCGAGAGCGAGGTGCGCAAAACGGCGATGTTTCAAGCGGCCCTCGATTGCATTATCACCATCGACCATCAGGGGACGATCATCGAGTTCAATCCCGCCGCCGAGCAAACCTTCGGGCATCGACGCGACGACGTGCTCGGCAAAGAGCTGGCGTCGTTAATCATTCCGCCGGCGTATCGGGAGCGCCATCGACAGGGTCTGGCCCGTTATCTCGCCACCGGCGAAGGGCCGGTGCTGAATCAGCGGCTCGAATTGTCCGCGTTGCGCGCCGACGGCAGCGAGTTCCCCGTCGAGTTGACGGTCACCCGAATCGCCGCCGACGGCCCGCCGCTGTTCACGGCTTACCTGCGCGACATCACCGCGCGCCATCTGGCGGAAGCGGCGCTGCGCGAATCCAACGAGCGCGTCACCAATATCGTCGAGAGCATCACCGACGCGTTCGTCACCCTGGACAAGGAATGGCGTTTTACTTTCCTGAATCAACGAGCCAAAGAAATCCTGTTCCCCCTGCAAAAAACGGGCGAAAGTTTTCTCGGCAAAAACCTCTGGCAGGACATTCCCGATCTCATCGGCACGCCGGTTGAGGAAAACTATCGCCGCTGCGTGAACGAGCGGGTGACGGTGGGTTTCGAATTGTTTTATCCGCCGCTCCACGGATGGTTTGAAGTCCGCGCCTATCCGGCCAAAGACGGCATTTCGATTTATTTTCAGGACATCACCGGACGCAAGCGAACCGAGGCAGCGCTGCGCGAAAGCGACGATCGCATGCGCCTCATGGCCGACGCCATGCCGCAGTTGGCTTGGATGGCAAATCCCGATGGATTCATCCACTGGTACAACCGCGGATGGTACGAGTACACCGGCACCACGCCCGACGAGATGCAGGGGTGGGGGTGGCAGAGCGTGCATGACCCCAACGTGCTGCCGGATGTCATGAAGCGATGGACGGCGTCCATCGCCAGCGGGCATCCCTTCGAGATGACGTTCCCATTGCGTGGCGAGGACGGCAGGTTTCGCTTCTTCCTGACGCGCGTACGCCCATTGAAGGACCAGAACGGGAACGTGTTGCAATGGTTCGGCACCAACACTGATATCACCGAGCAACTCGCCGCCGAAGAGAACCTGCTCCGCGCCAAGGAGGCCGCCGAGACCGCCGGCATCGCCAAGGACAATTTCCTGGCGACCCTCAGCCACGAATTGCGCACCCCGCTCACGCCGGTGCTGGCGACGCTGGGTGAGTGGGAGAACGCGCGGGAGTTCCCGCCGGAGTTGCAGGAGGACTTGCAGATGGTCCGCCGCAACGTCGATCTGGAAGCCAGGCTGATCGACGACCTGCTGGATCTGACGCGCATCGTCAAGGGAAAGATCGCGTTGCACCTGGAAGTGATGGACGTGCAGAAGCTGCTCGATTCGGTCGTCGGCATGTACCAGAGCGAGATCAGCGGCAAGAAGATCGACCTGTCGCTGCACCCGGCGGCGGAGCACTGCCACGTCCGCGCCGATCCCGGCCGGCTTCAACAGGCGTTCTGGAACCTCCTGAAAAACGCGGTGAAGTTCACGCCCGAGGGGGGCAGGATCGACATTTCCACCCGCAACGACGCCCACGGGCATATCCAGATCATCATGACCGACACCGGAATCGGCATAAGCCCGGAGATGATCAAGCGTCTGTTCACTCCCTTTGAGCAGGAGACCGCCAGCCGCTACGGCGGGCTGGGATTGGGTCTGGCGATCACCAAAACGCTCGTGGGCGCGCAGGACGGCCAGATCGAAGCGAAAAGCGATGGCCCCGGGCGCGGAGCGACGTTCATCATCACGCTCCCGTGTGTCGATGCGCCCGCGCCGCCCGATCCCGCGTCCAGTGGAGCAAAGGGCGGCGTGAGTGGCGACCGCCGGACTGCCCAAGACGAGCACGAGAATTGTTACCGCGTGCTGCTGGTGGAGGATCATGCCGACACCGCGCGGGTGCTGGCGCGGCTGCTGCGCGGCAACGGGCACGAGGTGAGCACCGCTTATTCCGTCGCTGAAGCGTTGGCTGCCCTTCGCTCCGATCAATTCGACGTTTTGGTCAGCGACATCGGCCTGCCGGATGGTACGGGGCTCGACCTGATCCGAGAGGCCCGTCAGCAGTATGGAACGAAAATGCCGGCCGTCGCCCTGACCGGCTTTGGCATGGAGGACGACGTGGCTCGTACGAAAGAGGCGGGCTTCAATTCCCATCTGACCAAGCCGGTCAATTTCGCGCGGCTGGAGCAGACGATCCAGCAAGCGTGCAAGGGCGAAGATGGGATCGAATGCCCGTCCTGGCCCCGGAGCGAATGAACCGGGGACGGCGAAGAAATCAAAGGGGACATCCATGACATCCATCAATTCTGACGATCAGATGCGTCGCGAGTGGGTCATCCACACGCGCGTTTAGGTGAGCCGAGCGTTTGAGTTGCTGAACGCAACGCGCGAGTAAGTGAGCTGAAAGCGCTTGCGGGTCACGTCGAGGCGCCTTCGGGTGAGCAAAAGGCGCGAGTACGTCACGTCGAGGCGCCTTCGGGTAAGCAAAGGGCGCGAGCAAGTCAC
>JBBSLV010000443.1:0-3643 GCA_038233535.1 Tepidisphaerales bacterium
CTCGCCGGGGCGATCGAGCGATTGGCGGGTGATGCAGAAGCTGCCCGTGCGATCGGCCGGCGCGCGCGGGAAGCTTTCGAGCGCCGTTACGACCGGAGAATCGCGTGTGGACGGATGATGTCGATCCTCCAAAGCGTGTGCGACGGATGATTACGGGACGTGCCGCGCGTCGATCAGGCGGGCGTAAAGCTCCACCGTCTGATCGACCTGCTGATCGAAGTTGAAGTTCGCCCGAACGTGTTCCGCCGCCGCCTGACCCATGCGCCGGAGCGCATCATGATCGCTGAGGAATGCGATGGCCTCGTGGATGAACGCATCGCGATTGATCGGCACGGAGCGTCCGGTGATGCCCTCGTGGGTGAGCTGCGCCGTGCCCGCCGTGCGCGTGCGCAGGACGGGGACGCCGACGCTCATCGCCTCGGCGCAGACGAGGGAGAACCCTTCCCGCTCCGACGGCAGCAGCAGCGCGTCGGCGGCTTCGTACAGCGTCAGCGGGTTCTGTCGCGGGAGGAGCTTCACCCGATCGTTCAGGCGCATGGCTTCGATGCGCCGCCGCATCGCCGGCTCGTGCGGGCCTTCGCCGAGCAGGACGAAGCGGAAGCGGGGGAGTTTCTCGCGCGACGCCTCGGCCAGATCCAAAATCCAGTCCTCGTTCTTCGGGTTGTCGAACCGGCCGACGAATGCCCCGACCGGCGCTTCGCGCGTGAAACCCAAAGCCGTCTTCGCGCTGGCCTTTGTCTCGTCGCCGGCGAGCGGGAATTGCGCGGGATCGATGCCGTGGGGGATCAATGTGATCCGCTCGCGCGGTACGCGCCCGGCGTTTAGAACCCAGTCGCGCGCCTCATCGGAGGCGACGTGCGTGTGATCCCCGAAATCCGTCAGCCACCGGCGCGGCCAGGCGAGCGAGAGGTCGGACAGGTGACCCGTGTAACGGACCGGCGGCGGCGTGCGCCCATGCTGAAGCCGCCGCGCCACGAGCGTCGGGCGGCGGTAATGCGTGTGGATCAGGTCGACGGGATGAGATGCGAGCCAGTCGTGCAGCACGCGCAACGTCCGCCACAACGCGAGCGGTCCCCCCTTCATCGGCACGTCGATCCACGGCAACGCCGCCTGCTCGACGATGTCGTGCCAAACCCCGCGCTCGCCGGCGATGGTTATGTGGTGCCCGCGATTTCGCAAGGACTTGGACAGGTCAACCAGATAGCGCGTCAACCCGCCGGCGTCGGAGCCGGCGGTGAGGTGGAGGATTCGCAGCGCGCGCGCATCAGGCATGGGATCAGGCATGGTTTGGCCCGGGATTGCGTGGCTGGGGATTTCGACGCAAATCATTCGCTTGTATAAAGTAAAGCCTTCCGGGTGACGAACGCAAAGGTATGAGCACCGTGGCGCCGAACCAACTCGATCAGCAGACGCCGCGCCCGACGGTTCAGCGCGCCCCGGTCGATATTATCATCCCCACCTACAACGAGCGGCTGAATGTCCCGCTCGCGCTGCAAAGCGTGATGGAATGGGCGAGCAACGTGTTCGTCCTGGATTCCGGGAGCACCGACGGCACGCAGCAGGTCGCGCGCGAGCTGGGGGCGACGGTCGTCGAGCACCCGTGGGAGGGGTACGCACGGCAGAAGAACTGGGCGATCGACAACCTCCCGCTCTCGTCGCCTTGGACGTTCATCCTCGACGCCGATGAGGTGATCACGCCCGGCCTGCGCGATGAGATTGTCGCATTGACGTCGCGCGACCCCGCGACCGTCCGCGAGGCCGGCTTCTACGTCAACCGATACCTGATCTTCCTGAGCAAGCGCATCCAACACTGCGGGTACTTCCCAAGCTGGAACCTGCGCCTCTTCAAGCGCGGCATGGCGCACTACGAAGACCGGGCGGTGCACGAGCACATGGTCGTGCGGGGAAAAACGGGCTTCCTCAAGGGGCTGATGGAGCACGAGGACCGGCGGGGACTCGAGTTCTACATCGCCAAGCACAACCGCTACTCCACGCTCGAGGCCGAGGCGATCTTCTTCGGCGAGCGCAACGGGCCGACGAAATTGAAAGGTTCGCTGTTCGGCAACGCCATCGAGCGCCGGCGGTTCTTCAAGACGCGCATTTACCCCGGTCTGCCCGGCAAGTGGTTCGGGCGGTTCGTCTGGATGTACTTCATCAAGCTCGGCGTGCTTGACGGGTCGGCGGGGTTGCGATTCTGCCTGCTCATCTCGTCGCACGAACTCTTCACGAGCTTGAAGCTGCGCGAGATGCAGATCCGCGCCAGCCGCCGCAAGCCGGAGGCGACGAAACGTGCCTGGCGGACGTCGCAAAACCAGGTCATCCCGCAACCCCCTCTGGAATCCAGGCTTGATTCACTTGTGTGTGATTCGACGGAAGATTCCACCACCCCCGCAACTTCAAACGGCCAGCCGCCGCCCGGGCGCCGGGAGATCGCCGCGGCGGCGACCGGCGACATCCCCGCATCGCCCGCGGCACGCCGGGAGCCAAGCCCGTGGAGCCTCATGGACAAAGCCAAACGCGCGCTGTGGATGCTCGTGACCGCGACGCTCTTCCGCCCGTCGTTCCACAACTGGTATGGCTGGCGGCGGCTATTGCTGCGCGCCTTCGGCGCCCGCGTCGGCCGCAACGTCCGCATCCGCCCGACAACGAAGATCGAGATCCCCTGGAACTTGGAGCTGGGCGACGACGTCGTCATCGGCGACCACGCGATCCTCTACTCCCTGGGCAAAATCACGATCCGCGACCGGGCCGTCATCAGCCAATACGCGCACCTCTGCGCCGGCACACACGACTACACGTCCCCGGACTTCCCGCTCCTGCGCCCGCCGATCACCATTGGTGACGAGGCGTGGATCGCTGCCGACGCGTTCGTGGGGCCGGGCGTGGCCGTCGGGGCGCGGGCGGTCGTCGGCGCCCGCGCGACGGTCGTGAAGGATGTCGAGCCGCTTCAAGTCGTCGCGGGCAACCCGGCACGCGTTATCGGGCAGCGCCGGTCGTAAAAGGGGAGGCTGCGCATGATCAAAGTCGACGTTCTCGTTCACGAACTCACCCCCTACCGCGTCAACCTCTTTCGTCGCTTCGCCGAAGAACTGCCGGACATCTCGTTTCGCCTGCTGCTGACGACCGAGCACGGCGGGCTTCCCTGGGCGCTGGAGTCACCCCGCGGAATGGAATCGATCCTCGTCGGCAAGGGAATGACCAGCGTCGTGCAAGGCCGGCTCAGGAGCTGGCCGAGGGAATGGGCCAAGGGGTCGCGCGTGCGCCGGCTGATCCGTCAGCGCGGCGCCGATGCCGTGATCGTCTGCGGGTACAGCGACCTTGCTCATTTCCGGACGATCCGCTGGAGCGCCCGACAACGGATTCCCGTGCTGCTTTGGGCCGACAGCAGCATCCGCGCCGAGCGCGCCACCACGGGGCTGCGCGGGCGGATCAAGCGTTGGCTGCTTCCGCAGCTGCTGAGCCGCTGCGCGGGGGTTCTGGCATGGGGTACGCTCGGCGAAGCGTACTTCCGCAAATACGGCGTGCCGGCCGGGCGGATCTTCGTCGTCCCGCCCGAGCCGGACTACCAAGCGCTCGATGTCTCGCCGCAACGCCTTGCGGCGACGGCCGCGACATACAAAATTCCCGACGGGTCCCGGTTCCA
>JBBSLV010000444.1:0-3642 GCA_038233535.1 Tepidisphaerales bacterium
AAACACCGAGGCTCCAAAGCGCGGGTGAGGATGGCGGGAGCCGGCCGATGCGAAGAAGCCCGCGTCGGCCGGTCGGCTCTATTGCGCGATGGTGGCTTCCTCCAGGCTCCACTGCAGGGCAGGGCTCATGGTCAATCCCTCGACCCTGTCGCTGTAGGCATTGGCATAGGGCGGATAGTAGAGCGGGATCTGGGACACCTCTTCGGTCGTGATCTCCTGGATCTGGTGGTAGAGCTCTTCGCGCCGGGCGCTGTCCGTCTCGGCAGCCGCCGTCTCGGTCAGTTCGTTGACCTTCGGATTGTTGTACCGCGTATGGAAGGCCTCGGTGCCGCAGGTGCCGCAAAGCGCCCAGCGCACGGCAAGGTCGGGATCGGTGGTCTCGTTGTACCACCAGCTCGGCGCGGCCGCATACTCGCCTTCCGGAATCCGCTCCCACCACACGCCGCGATCGACCTTCTCGATGCGCGAGTTCAGGCCGATCTCCGCCCACTGCGCCTGCATGAGAACGGCGAGCTTGTCGATGTCGGCGATATCGCTAAGGGCGCATCGATAATTTGTTGAATCTGGAGCATCGCTCTTGGGGGATTCCTTGATCGGACGTTACTTTGTAGACGGGGTTGGTGATCGATGTCGCCGCCATCAAGCTCCGCTATGACGCGCTCCGTCCGGTTCTGGATGAGCGCGGGCGACGGCGTTTCGCCGCGGCGGAAGCGCTGAGCGCCGGGCGGGGCGGGATTGTGGCGGTCAGCCAGGCGACGGGGATCGCGCGCAGCACCATCGGATATGGTTTGCGGGAACTGCGCGGCCAGGCGCCGGATCCGGCGCCTGGCCGCATTCGGCGCAAGGGTGCCGGCCGCAAGCCGTTGACGCAGACCGATCCGACGCTTCTCTGCGACCTGGAAAGCCTCGTCGACCCCGCCACGCGCGGCGATCCCATGTCGCCGCTGAAGTGGACGTCGAAGAGCTTGCGGAACTTGGCATCGGCCCTTCAGACGATGGGGCATCGCGTCGGGTATGACGTCGTCGGTCACCTGTTGAAGAAGCTCGGCTACAGCCTGCAAGCCAATCGAAAGACGCTTGAAGGATCGGGTCACGTCGATCGTGACGCGCAGTTCCGGCACATCGCCGGGGCGGTGAAGGTTGCCATCGAGGCCGGCCAGCCGTCGATCTCCGTCGACACGAAGAAGAAGGAACTCGTCGGCGCCTTCAAGAATGGCGGACGTGAATGGCGGCCGGCCGGATCGCCGGAAGCGGTGCGCGTCCACGACTTCGTCGATCCCAAGCTCGGCCGCGCCGCACCCTATGGAATCTACGATATTGCCGACAACAAGGGATGGGTCAGCGTCGGCATCGACCACGACACGGCCGCCTTCGCCGTCAACGCGATCCGGTCCTGGTGGACGAACATGGGGCATGAACGCTACGCCGATGCCCATACGTTGACGATCACCGCCGATGGCGGTGGCTCCAACGGGTCGCGCGTCCGCCTCTGGAAGATCGAACTTCAGAAGCTTGCCGACGAACTGGGACTGACGATCGCCGTCCTGCACCTTCCGCCCGGCACGAGCAAGTGGAACAAGGTCGAGCACCGTCTCTTCTCGTTCATCTCGCGGAACTGGCGGGGGCGACCGCTCGTCGACTATCGCACCATCGTCGAACTCATCGGCGCGACCACCTCGACCACGGGCCTGACCGTGCGATGTGAACTCGACGAAAACCATTATCCCGCCGGGATCAGGATACCCAACGCGGACATGGCGAAACTCCACATCGTGCGCGACAACTTCCACGGCGAATGGAACTATACTATCAAGCCGCGAACGTCAGAAACGAAGCGGTAAATGGCCGACGACTCCTAACAGCCCGGTGACGAAGTCGCTCTTTGATCAGTCTGGCTCGGGGGCGACGATGATGGCGAGCATGGTCATTTCGCCGTTGATGTCCGCCATGACGGCCAATGCCAGTGCAACATCGGTCTGAAGGACGAACAAGAAGGCGCATTTCGCGCTGGCGGCCTCTCTGGGCGTTCCCCGCCCGAAGAGCGCGCGCATCAGGATCGCGAGATTGAAGCCTGCGACATGGATCAGGTAGCGTTTGTGGACGTTCTCGCGGCCGCGCAACCAGGTGCGGCGCATGCCACCGCGATCGAGCACATGCGCGAAACTACGCTCGACCATTTCGCCGCGCCGGCGCATGGCGTCCCGCCCGACACCCGATTTCAGCCGCGCCCGGTTGGCGTAGACCGCATGACGCGCCGCCTCGTCGCCATGCCAGCGCAAGTAGCCCTTGGCGGGCTTGGGCTCCGCAACCCGCGTCTTCCAGACGCCACCGTCGAGTTCCTTGAGTCCTTCGCGTGAATGATAACCTTTGTCGCCGACGACATCGCAGGGCTCTTCCGGCGTCGGAGCAAAGCCGACTTCTTCGAGGTTGCGTGCGGCTGCCTCCAACGTACTCGGCAAGGTCGTCGTGTCGCCTTCGTCGGCCGGATGGATCGGTGTTGCCACGATGACGCCCGTGTCGAGATCGACCGCATGTTCGGGCTTGTAGGCCAGATGCGTCGTCCCGTCCTTCATCCGCGCGATCTTCGCATCGGGATCGATCTTGCTCGTCCAGTCCGCGTTCGACAGCTTCTTGCCCGTGCGCTTCCGGTCGAGCCGGACCAACTCGTCGATCGTCGGAGTCTCGACGCCGCTTTCCTTGGCCATTTGCGTCAGCATCTCGCGATAGGTCTCGCCGCTGTCGCGGCGCACGATGGTGCGCAGCGCCGCGTTGGCCTCCATCGTCGAGCTGTCGACGCCGATCCGTTCGCCTCTCACCAGGCCGCGCTCGGCGACGAGGTTCAGGATCCAACCGAAGACTTGTTCATGCACCTCGTGCGGCAGGCGCGAGCGCGTCTTCGACAACCAGGAATGGTCGGGAACCTTGTCGCGGTTTGAAAGCCTCAGGAAATCCCGCAAGGAAAAGGAATCCGAACAGCGCCAGACGATGCCTCGCTCGCTGGCGATCCCCTCGAAATAGCCAACCATGTGCATGCGGAAATAACGACCCGGCGGCAGTGATGGCGCGCCCATCCGCGGCGCGTAATACGGCTTGCAGATATCCTCGACGAAGGCGTCGAAGCCCGCCTCCCTCAACACCGTCTGAAGCCGGTCGTAGAAGGCGTGCCCCGGCGAACGCGGCATCTCCTGCCATGTCACGACGTGGTCACCTTGAACACCCGCCTCACGTCGCATCGCCATCGCAGAAAACCCGCTCCAATCCCGACACTCAGATCGAATCAGGCGCGCCGGACTTCGTCAACGGGCTGTTAGAGCAGGATCAGAACCACGATGGCGGAAAGGAGCAGGCCGCCCGACAGCACCGCAGTTTCCGCCTCGTCATACCTGCGCCACCAGTTCCAGAGGGACAGAAGCACGATGATGATATTGCCCAGCATGTGATGAGCTATGGTCGAAGTTGGGTGACGGGGCCGATCAGGCGGCGTCCTGGATTGGCGTTGCGGTGACGGCGACGCCGTCGGTGAATTTGACGCCGGCGATGACCAAGGGCAAGCAGTTTTCGCCCTTCTTTCCCGCGTGACTCCCCGCGCCGGGAGGAACCTGAGCAATTACCGCTCAAGAGCTCAGAGTCCTTTTGAAAAAT
>JBBSLV010000445.1:0-3627 GCA_038233535.1 Tepidisphaerales bacterium
ATCAGATCGGCGTCCGCCAGCGGCTTCCGTACGGGGGAGAGATCGTCGCGCAGGGGCTGGTCGATTTCGTGCAGGCGGTCAACGGAAACGTCGCCGAAGGCGAGTCGGCGGCGCTGGCGTTGTCGGCGTCGGTCCCGCTGTTGCGCGGGGCGGGGTTGATCAACCTCGAAGGGCTTATCAGCAGCGAGCGCGAGCTGATCTACCGCATTCGCCAGTTCGAGCAGTTCCGCCGCGATTTCGTGATTTTGATCGCGTCGCAATACTTCGACCTGCTCACGGCGCAGCAGCGGATCGTCAACGAGCTGCAAAGTCTGGAGAACAACCGCGCGCTGACGGAAAAGACGCGGGCGTTGTTCGCCGCGGGGCGCACGCCGTTCTTGGAAGTGCAGCGGTCGCTTCAGAACCAGTTGCGCTCGGAAAACACGCTGGTCAACGTGCAGAACAGCTATCAGGACGCCGTCGACCGGTTCAAGCTGACGCTGGGGATGCCGATCGGCACGGACTTGGAGATCATCCCGCGCGATCTGGAGGTGGTCATTCCGCGGTATTCCGATGATCTGGCGATCGCTCTGGCGTATCAGTATCGGCTGGATCTGAAGACGGCGTTCGACCGGATCGAAGACGCGCAGCGGGGGGTAAGTAATGCGAAGAACGGGCTGCTCCCGGATTTGGATCTAACGGCCGACACGCAAGTCGGAAACGAGGAAGGCGACCCCGCCCGCCGAATCGACGGCGGGACGTGGACGTACAACGCCGGTGTGGCGCTGGGGTTGCCGCTCGATCGGCTGGCGGAGCGCAATGCGTACCGCCGGTCGCTCATCCGGCTTCAGCAGGCGCAGAGGACGTACGAGGAGCTGAAGGATGAGGTCGCCCTCCAGGCCCGCCAGCGGCTGCGCAGCATCCGTGCGGCGCAGGTCAGCCTGGAAATCGCCCGCAGCAGCATCGAGCTGGCCCAGCGTCGTTTGGAGAACGCCAACGAATTGCTCCGGCTGGGCAGCCGCGACTCGCGAAACGTCGTTGAAGCGCTGCAGGACCTGACCCGCGCTCAGAACGATTACGAAAGCGCCCGGGCTGACCTTCAGATCGCCATCCTGCAATTTTTGCGCGATACGGGCACCCTTCGGGTTGATCCGTCGGCCGGCAGCGTCGGGCATGTCCTCGACCGCGGCAGCCAACAGGCAAAAAACGCGGCCGGACTGAACGGCGCCGTGCGCGGCGGGTAGCCTCGCGCGAAGGGGCGACCGACAGGGTGACGGTCGAATGACGATAAGTCGCCTCAGATCGAAGTACGCACAGGCGGTTGCGAGGCGGAAATATCCCTCTTTTCCTGTTTCTTGCAAAAAAGGCCGCGATAGCACGGGGGTTGCAGCCCTCTACTCAGCAACTCATGTAAGCGGGCGCATGCGCGTTCGCCCTCACCGATCGCCAGATCGGTGCTGGCTTTTTATTTCCCTAATGCACCCTACAGAAAGGATGCGCAGATGACACGCACTCCAACCGCATTCGCTTTACTCTCGCGATTCGGCATGGCCCTCGGTCTCGCCGCTGGCCTCACGCTGCCGCTGGCAGGCTGTGGCGATGACCGCCCCGAACCCGCCACCGGCACCGCCGCGAGCAAGAGCGACCAGGCCGCCACCGGCACCGCTGCGAACGACAATGGCGCTCGCGCCGCCGATGCCCAAGCTGCCGGCATCGTTGATAGCCCCAACACCGCTGAAGGCGTCAAGACCGCCGAGACCAGCGAGGAAGCGATCAAGATCACCAAGACCTTTCCCGAGCGCATCCGCATGGGCACGCCGATGACGTACCGCCTCAGCGTCGATCCGCAGCAGGACCTCACCGGGCTTCTGGTCCGCGAGGAGCTTCCCGAGGGGTTCGCCTTCGAAAGCAGCTCGCCGGAGGCACAACTCAGCGAGGACGGCCGCACCTTGACCTTCCGCATGGCCAATCTCAGTGCCGGCGCGCCTCAGCAGATCGAGATCAAAGGATCGCCGCGAAAGGTCGGCGCGCTCCAGGCCTGCACGACGTACGAGATTGATCGCGGCGTCTGCGCCGCGTTCGAGGTCGTCAATCCCCAGCTGCGCCTGACGAAGCAGGCCCCGGAGACGGCCGGCGTCTGCCAGCCCGTCGCGTACACCTACGTCATTCGGAACGAGGGCGACTCGCCCGCCGAGAACGTCGTGATCTTCGACACGCTGCCCGAAGGGCTGGCCGTTGACGGCGCGCGGCAGGTTAAGCTCGAGGTCGGCACTCTTGCCGCCGGGCAAGAGGTCAGCCGTGAGGTCCAGGTGTTGGCCGAGAAGCCGCTCCAGGACGCCGGCAGCTACGCCTATGCAGAGAGCAACCTGGACGAGGTGCGAAGCGAGCGCGTGGCCACCCGCTTCCTCGCGCCGCAGCTGACCGTCCAGGCCCAGGCCAGACGTCCCTACGAGTACATCGGCAAGACCGCCAGCTTCAACGTCACCGTGCGCAACACCGGCGAGATCCCCTCGCACCACACGCTCGTGCGCGTCGGCCTCGACGGCGCCGGCGAGCTGGCGGGCATCAACGGCCAAGCCCCGGGCGAGGCGCGCCTCGCCACTGGCACCGAGGCCCAGAAGAACAACGGCGCCACCGACATCGCCGGCGACGGCGTGAACATCGGCACGCTCGCGCCCGGCGAGAGCCGCGGCTTCACCGTCGAGGTGGCAACCGAGGAGGCCGGACAGGTCAGCCTTGCCGCAACGGCCGTCGCCGTGTGCGGCCGCACGAAGGCTGCGCTGGCCGAGGCGCGCGATGCCGCCAGCATGCAGATTCGCACGCTCAGCTCCCTGCAGGTGTTCGTCGTCGACAAGGTCGATCCCGTTCGCGTCGGCGAGGAGACCGTCTACGAGCTCTCGATCACCAACGAGGGCAGCGGCCCGGAGCAGAACATCCAGGTTTCTGGCGAGTTGCCCGAGGGTGGCAGCTTCGTGAACGCCGATGGTCCCACGGGCGTGACCGCCGACGGACGCAACCTCGCCTTTGCCGCCCTTCCGCAGCTTGCGCCGGGGGAGACGGCCACGTGGTACATCCGCATGCGGGCGGACCAGGCCACGGGCAGCGCTAAGTTCGTCGCGAACGTCAAGAGCGACACCGTCAAGCCGGTCACGACGTCCGAGCCGACGCGGCTGTACTGAAGTCCGCCGCCCGGATCCACGCATCCCTGACAGGAACGACGCCGTCGCAACTGCGACGGCGTCGTCGTTGGCCCCGCGCCCGTCGGCGATACGCCGTACCCCCGCGCGGCTGGAGCGCGATAAAGGCGGACTAAAGGGGACGTCGCCAATCCTGTTCGGCACGACTTTTGACATGCCCATTTCCAAGCGGCCAGTGACGTCGACGGCGCGCCGATTCTGCGCGTGCGCGCCGTAAGTCCAAGGCGCGAATTTCGTGCCGAACAGGATTGGGACATCACTGATTAGCTTTATCAGTGATGTCCCTCTTCCGGCGTCCGATGATATTGCGTTTCCAATCGAGCATATTCGGATTCCGATCGATCATATTCTGTTTATGATCGATCATATTCGGATTATGATCGATCATATTCCGATTTCCGATCGATCATATTCGGATTCCGATCGAGCATAATTGGTTTATGATCGATCA
>JBBSLV010000446.1:0-3620 GCA_038233535.1 Tepidisphaerales bacterium
GAAACCATGCGCGTAGGGTCTCCCTGTTCAATTTCGGCGCCCTTGATTCCAAACGGTGGCCTATTCAGTTGTGGCTATCAGCGGCGGCCCGGATTCATGGCGGGGTGCGTGGCGCTTATCTCAAGCAAAATTGCTTGAGCCGACTGTCCACATAGCGGCTCCACACCGGCGTGGGGGAACCGGATGACGACGGCCGCGATTCAAGTGTTGGGCGGCTCGCCGGGTTAGTGGGGGCGGGCGCTGCCTGAAGCGGGGGACTGTTCCTGGTGTTGCTGCGAACGACTTTCTTCATGACGACCTCACCCTTGGCGACCCTTCGCTCTTTAATCTCTATGGTAAAGATCGCTGAGCAAACGGTATGCCTCGCAATGGGGGTCAGTGCAGCACAGCCGCGTTAAACGGCGCAACTTGCAGCTTGCTTGAGAAGAATTGAAAGAAAAATTCTGTGGGAGAGTGGACGAGGCGCTGAAGCGCACATCGGGCGCGACCCCGTTGACGGGACAGCGTGACACGTCGGCGACAGGGTGTCCTCAGAGGGGTACCAAGCGGACTCATCCGAACAGCGCATAAATTGCGCTACTGCGCCGAGGCGGCGGGTTGTGCGTCGTCAGAGGAGACACGCGCGGGGGCGGGAATGTTAGCTGGTTCAGCCGCCATCTGCCGGGCGACGGGACGGTCCTGAAGCTCCTCGACGAGCGTCGCCGTCACCTCAACCTCGACCCGACGGTTGTTCTCCTGCACGCCCGGGCCATAGCGACGCTGAATCACAGGCTCGAACGTGGAGCATCCCTGCACGCGCAGGATGTCCGGCTCCACCCCCCTGGCCGTCAGGTAATCCGCCACCACCTTCGCCCGTCGGACGGCGAGGTCCATTTTCTCCTGTGGGCTGGTCCCATCCGGCAGGTCATCGAGCGACGTATGCCCCTTCACCAGCACGATCTGCCGATGCCCGCGGATGAGCTGGACGATCTGATCCAACTGGGCCGTCGTCTCCCTTGTCAGCTCCGCATGGGCCGGGTCGAACAGCAGCTTCCCGCCCACCGACGCCTGTTTGCCCTTGCGGATGGTCGTGACTTCCGGATCGGTCCCCTCCGGCGCTTTCTTCTCGAGCTGCGTTTTCCCCCCGTCGCCGGGGCTTTTCATGCGGTCGATCTTCTTCATAAGCATGTGCATGTCGATCGGATCGTTCGAGTTCGCCTGCGGCACGTACCCGAACGCCTCGCGGATGGCCGCCACCACGTTCTTCTCCTCGTCCGACATGGCGGTCTTGGGATTGTCCTTGGGGCTGGGCTTGAGCACCCACAGGATCACGAACAGCCCCATCATGCACATGATCAGATCGGCGAGCGTGAAGATCCACTCGGGGCACTCCTCGCAGAGCTCGTGCGGATCACATTTTTTGCAGGCGGTCTTGGCCATGGTTCACCACGGAGCTCACGGAGAGCACGGAGAAAACTCAGAGAATGCGCCGCGTGATGCCGTTGATCATGAGTTTGACGTTGAAGTTGGCCAGCAGCCCCACGCGGTAGCCGCCGAGCTTCATGTGAGTGAGCAGTTGCGCCTCGTGAATCGGGATGATCTTCTCGACCGACTTCAGCTCAAGCAGCACGGCGTCCTCCACGACGAGATCGAGCCGATACCCGCAATCGATCTGAACGCCCTTGTAGAGGACCGGCAGCTTCACTTCGCGATCGAACCTCAGCCCACGGAGCGTCAACTCGCGATAGAGACAGTGTTGGTACGTCGACTCGAGCAGCCCCGGTCCCGTGTGCTTGTGCACCTCGATCAGCGCCCCAATGACGTTCTCCGTCAACTGCTCATTGATCAGCATGTGTTCTTTTCCGTGCTCTCCGTGAGCTCCGTGGTGATCATGCCGCTTTCGGCAGCGCAGCCTGCTGGCCGGAACTGAGGAAACTCATCAGCTGCATCTCCACGACACGCGGGTTGTTGCCGGCCTGGATGCTGAGCACGCCCTGGAGAATGATCTCCTTCGCAAACGCCTCTTCCTTCGACTTCAAACCGAGTTTCTCGGCAATCGGACCGGCGATAAGGTTTTGCAAGAGAGCCCCGTACAGCGTGCCGACCAGCGCCACCGCCAGCGCGGCGCCGATGACGGCGGCGTCGCCGCCCAGGTTGCGGAACATCGCGACCTGGGCCGTCAAACACGCGACCAAACCGCACCCGGGGCCGAACTTGGCCAGCGAGGCAAAGAAGTGCTTGCCGTGCTTGTGGCGCTCGACCATGGAGTCGATCTCGATCCGCATGATGCGCTCGATGATCTCCGGGTCCGTCCCGTCGATCGTCAACTGCAACCCCCTGCGGAGGAACGGGTCGGGCGCTTCACGCGCAACCGTTTCCAGCGCCAGCACCCCGTCGCGCCGCGCGGTCTCGGCGTAGCCGACCATCTCCTTGATCAGGTGCTCAATGTGCATGTCCTTCGAGAAGAGCATCTTCTTGGCGCTCTTCATCGCGTTGACCACCGAGTGCAGCGGCATGGACGCCATCGTCGCGCCCAGCGCGCACCCGCCAACGAGGAGGATTTCGCCGGGCTTGATGTACGCGGCGATCGCGCCGTGCGAGGCGTGCCACGCGCCGTAACCCAACGCTCCCCAGGCCAGCAGGTAGCCGATGACCGTTGCTAAATCCATGATCTTCGTTTCCCGCGAGTCGCAATAAACCGAATGCGCCGACGCCGCGACGGCGCTGTCCGCTTTCATCTCATTTCGGCACGGAAGGGGGCGGGGGATGAGAGATTATCGGAACCCAAGGCCGTATGATCCCGCGCCATGCCCGATGAAACCCTCGCGTCGCCGGCGCTGCTGATCCTCTGCCGTGACCTGCTGCTGGGCAGCCGGATCACCGCCGCTGCTCAGGCAGCGGGGGTGTCGTTCAAGGTCGTGCGCGACGCTGCTAAACTCGCCGGTCAATCCGGGGAACGACTCATCGTCGACCTCAACCAGGAAGGCGCCATCGACGCCGCCGCGGCGTGGAAAGCCGCGGGCGGGGGGGAGGTCGTCGGCTTTGTCTCGCACGTCGACGCCGGCACGATCGAGCGCGCGAAAGCGGCGGGGCTCGACCAGATCATGGCCCGCAGCGCGTTCGTGCAGGAGCTACCGGCCCTGGTTGGCGTTCGAGCGAAATGAGCGCCCATTCCGCCGTACGTGAACGGTCCGGCCGAATTTTCCGCGCAGACGGGGGTGGTTGGCAGTGCTCATACTCCCCCATTATGGCTGTCACCGTAACCGATCCGATCAAAATTCTGTTCGCCATTCTCCTGCCGCCGGTGGGCGTGTTCATGGAGGTTGGGCTGGGCGGGCATTTCTGGCTCAACATCCTGCTGACGCTGCTGGGATTCGTGCCAGGAATCATTCACGCGCTGTGGGTGATTTTATCCAAGTAGAGCTTGCCCAGTAGAGCGCAAGTACTGTTCGCCGAATCGTCACGCACCTGAACGGTGTTCAACACGCGCGTCCGACGCGCGATCAGTCAACGGGCGTGGGCGTTGGGACCGAGACGTTGAGGAATGGTTCGATCACGAGGTGGATGAACAGGTAGGTGATCGCGCTCATAAAGGCCGAGCAGGGAAGCGTGAAGATCCACGCTCCGAGAATGCGCTGCCC
>JBBSLV010000447.1:0-3577 GCA_038233535.1 Tepidisphaerales bacterium
AGCGGCGTGAACCCGGAATGAAATCCGGTGCGCGGCACATCCACGGGCAGCAGGTCGCGATAGCGCCACAAACTCTTCGGCCCGCTCGCGATCGACTCGCGCGTGACCTTCCCCTTCATCTTCGCGTAGTCGTACTCCACTTCGTATGGCCCAAAACACGCTTCGCACACGTGAACGGGCGACACGGGAACCCGATGCCCGCATTCTTTGCACTTCAGTCCGAGGACGTAGGTCATGGCAGCTCCAGTAGGCAGTCGGCAGTAGGCAGTAGGCAGAAAAGGAATCGGTCGTTCTCTTTCTGCCCGGTGCCTACTGCCCGTTTCCCGCTAACCAAAAAAAAGCCCCTTCTCGTAAGAAGAGGCCTTTTCGTAGGTTACGTTTGGGCAATCTTCTTATCTGCCCCGCACGTTGCGGGAAGGAGTTAGCACCTGTCCGTTGCCGGACGGTTGCTGTGGCGTCGCAGGGCCCAACCCTCAGCCACTCTTGATAAGAGAAATCTTCAGTTGTCCCCGTGATTGTAAAAATCGCAAATCGCAGAGTCAAGAAGAACCCGACGACGCCGTTCATTGTGACCCGCGCAACAGTCTGAAAATGTGGTGGTTAGAACAATTAATGAAAAACAGGCATTGCCAGCGGCGCGGCTTTACTGCAATAATCACGCCATGCAGTCAGGTGTTTCATCGACTGACCTGCTCGGGCCTCGACTCCTCCTCTGTGACGATTCCCCCGTCGAACGGCTTGCCCTTGCGCATTACCTGCGCGGCGTCGGTTACAACGTCGACGAAGCCGGTGACGGTGAATCGGCGCTGCACCACCTGAAGCATCGCAAGGTCGATCTGGTGCTGCTCGACTTGCAGATGCCCGATGTTGATGGCTTTGCGGTGCTGAACTACCTCCAGGAACATCGCCAGGCGTTGCCCGTCATTCTCTTGTCCGGCATGCCGCCCGATCAGATCCAGCACAAGATGGGCAACCTGCGCAAGTCCGAATTGCCGCCGCTGTTCATCAAGCCGATCGATCCGGCGCAGCTTGTCGATCTCGTGGAGATGCAGCTCAACGGGGAGATGCCCGAAGTCCCGGCGCGCGAGCCGGAAGTGTTCGATCCGTCGAATTGAAACACGAACGGTTCACGTCGCATCCGAGAGCGTCCTGCACTTCCCCAGCACCGCGTCGAACATCCCGTTCGTCAGCCGCCCGGTGAACGTATTCTGTTGGCTGACGTGATACGAGCCGACGAGGTGCAATTCGTCGCACAGTCCCACGACCGCGCCGTGCGCGAACTTCGGCTTTGGTGAGCCGAGATCACATCCGTTACGCGCCGCCAGCGACAACGCCGCGTCCCATGCGATCCCCCCGAGGGCGAGGATCACGCGTTTGCTGCGCAGCAGCGACCATTCGCGATCGAGGTAGCTCGCACAGTTCAACACCTCGCTGGGCAGCGGCTTGTTGGCGGGCGGGGCGCACCTCGCCGTGGCGCTGATGTAGCAGTCGCGCAGGTCCAGCCCGTCGTCGCGGTGCACGCTCGTCGGTTGATTGGCGTATCCGGCGCGATGCAGGCCGGCGAACAGGAAATCGCCGCTGCGGTCGCCGGTGAAGATCCTGCCCGTGCGGTTCCCCCCGTGCGCCGCCGGCGCCAACCCGATGATCCACAGCCGCGCGGCCGGATCACCCCAGGCGGGCACGGGTTTGCCCCAGTATTCGTGCTCCGCGTAGCTGCGCCGCTTCGTCAGCGCGACGTCGGCGCAGTACGTCCGCAACCGCTCACAGCGGGTGCAGGCCGTCACGTCCGCGTGGAGCAGTTCCAGCGCCCGCCCCGCCTCGGCTGCACGCACTGTCCTGGGATTCCGACTGGGTCTCATGCTAATCGACTTGCCCGATGTTCCGCGGTTTACTGCTTCTCTCCCTCAAACGTGTACCTCAGCTCTGTCCCGTCGGTTTTCGTCCATGTGATTTCGCCCTTGATCACGCCGCTGGTGACCATTCCCGTCCACTCCATCTTCCCGCCGGTTTTACTCTCCGGCTTGGCCGTGAACTTCGCGATCGGCCCGCGGCGGGTGTCTTCCTCAGACTCGACGGCTTCGAACTGGTGCGCTTTCTTCCACCGCTCGGAGACGAACTTGCCCCCCTTGAGCGTGATTTTGTCCTCGATCTCCTTCTTCTCGCCCGCCCGGCGCGCGTCCTCGTCCGGTGTGACTTGTATTTTCCACGTGCCCACCAGCGCATCGGCCAGCGCATGGGCCGGTGCGACGATCAAGAGGCATAGCAACGCGAGCAGGATCAACTTTGACGACATTGGCGGTCTCCCGTGTGAGTGTTGGCGACGAATGATTGTAACGCCGCCGGTCGTTGCCCGCGCCACGCGCGGCCGCTACGCTCGGCGACCATGATCGCTCATCATCTCCCGCTCGCCCTCGCCTGCGTCATCGCGTCCCTCACCACGTTCAGCCCCGGCCAGGCACCGGCGCCGGTCGTGCAGAAGCTGAAGGACGTCGTCGTGTACCGCGACGACACGTTTTACAACGCGTTCCCGTCGATCGTCCGCCGGCCTGACGGCGAGTTGCTCGTCGCGTTCCGCCGCGCGCCCGAGCGGCGGATCTTCGGCAGCGCGGCTGAAACGCACACCGACCCCTGCTCGCAGCTCGTCCTCGTCCGCTCCACCGACGCCGGCGAGACGTGGTCGAAAGAGCCGTCGCTTCTGTGGGCCCACCCGCGCGGCGGGCTTCAGGATCCGTGCCTCCTCCAGCTCGACGACAACTCGCTCCTGTGCGCCAGCTATGGCTGGGCGCTGATCCCGCCGTCCGGCGCGCAGAAACTGAAGAACGTCAGCCGCTATGAGGACTTCGTCTTTATGGGCGGCACGATGTATCGCTCCGAAGACGGAGGCGGCCGCTGGTCCGAGATCGCGCTTCCCCCCACACAGGGTGAGGAAAACCTCGGCCTGTTCGGCAAGCCTCTCCCCGCCTACAACCGCGGCGCCATGTGCCAGGGCAAGGACGGCCGAATCTTCTGGGTCACCGCCATGGAAAACACCGGCGCCAGGAAAACCACCGGCACCCACCTGCTCATCTCCAGTGACCGCGGCCAGACGTGGGACTACTCCTGCCCCGTCGCCGTCGACAAGGTGACTTTCAACGAAACCTCGATCTACGAAACGCCCAAGGGCGACCTGATCGCCTTCATGCGCACCGCCGACTTCGACGACAACACCGTCGTCGCCCGCTCAACCGACGGCGGCAGGAGCTTCCAGAAGTGGGAATCCGCCGGCTGGCGTGGCCACCCGCACTACGCGCTGCGCCTGCCCAACGACCAGGTCCTGCTCGTCTACGGCTACCGCCACGCCCCGTTCGGTATTCGCGCGCGCGTGCTGAACGCCGAATGCACCGACTTCAAGGAAGCCCCGGAAATCGTGCTGCGCGACGACGGCGGCCACGGCGACCTGGGCTACCCCTGGGCGACGATGGTTTCCGACGACACCGCACTCGTCGTCTACTACTTCAACGAAACCGACGGCCCCCGCTACATCGGCGGGACGCTGTTGCGGGTCAACGCGAAGCCGTGACCGCGGCTCACAGCCTCG
>JBBSLV010000448.1:0-3561 GCA_038233535.1 Tepidisphaerales bacterium
CCCCACGATTCCGAGCACCAGCGCCAACGCCCCGACGCTCATCCAGAAAAGCGACGGCCCCTCATCGCGCGGGCGCAGCAGTTCCAGCGCGATCAACACCGCGCCGGCGAGTGCGACGAGCAGTGGTCCGAACCGCATGCAACCTCACTCCCCCTCGCGGCTCGCGAACGCGGCAATGGCGCTCGCCTAACACTACCGCGAATCCGCGGGTATCTCATCGGGGATCGGGCGCAGCTCCAGCATGCCCACGCGGCGGCGCTCGACGCTCACGATCCGTGCTTCGAAGCGCCCGATGTGCAGCACGTCGCCCACCTCGGGGAACCGGCCCATTCGCGTCAGGATATACCCGCCCAGCGTGTCGACGTTTTCGTCCTTGATGACCAGCCCCATCGTGTCCTGTAATTCGTGCAGCCCGATGGTCCCGTTCACGCGATAGACGCCGTCCTGCTCCACCACTGACGAGCCCGCCGCCGGGCGGTCGAACTCGTCCTCGATTTCCCCGACCATCTCCTCGATGATGTCTTCCAGCGTAACCACGCCCAGCGTGGAGCCGTACTCGTCCACCACCACCGCCATATGCACGCGGGAATCCTGGAACTGCCGCAAAAGTTCAGCCACCAGGGCCGTCTCCGGGACGGTCAGCACGTTGCGCTTGATGGAGCGCAGATCGATGTCCCCGGCGCCGATGACGTGCATCGCCGATCCCGGAAGCCCGTCCGCGATGGCGACGGGCTCAGCGACCCCGCCTTCTCGATCGTTGACGATCCTCAGCTTGCCACGCATCAGTTTGAGGTGGTTGAACAGGTCGCGCACGTGGACCATGCCGACAATGTGATCGATATTCTTGTCGCATAGCGGGAGCCGCGTGTAGGGGCTTTGCTGGACGACGCGCAGCACGTCGTCGGTCGCCTGGTCGAGTGTGAGATGCACCAGGTCGGTGCGCGGGGTCATGATCTGGCGCACGCGCAGCTCCGGCAGGCGCGACGCCGCCTGGATGAGCCGCGCCTGGTGCGCGTTGATGGCCCCCGCCGTCCGCGCAATGCTCGCCAGCGCGCTGATTTCCTCGATCGCGCGCGACGCCTCGGGCTTGCCCCTGCGCCGCTCGAACGGCCGGTTGATCAGGTGGATGAACGTGAGCACCGGCGAGAACACCCGCACGACCGTGTCGAGCGGGCGCGCGATCACGGGCGCCAGCTTCGTGTTGTGCGTCACACCCAGCGTCTTGGGAAGAATCTCCGTGAACTGGAGCATCAGGTACGTCAGCACCAGCGAGAACCCCACCAGCCAGCGATCCCCGAACAGCTTCTCAAATTGCGCGCCCGCCACGCTGGCGCCCATGGTGTGGGCGGTGGTGTTGAGGATGAGAATGACGGCGATCGGCTTCTCGATATTCAGCTTGAAGCGCTGCCAGATCGCCGCCACCCTTGGTCGCCGGACCGACAACTCGGCCACCTGCGACGGGGTCAGGCTCAGCAGCGTCGCCTCCAGCACCGAGCAAACCGCCGAGACCAGCAATGCAACCAGGACCGCAGTGATGAACAGCGTCATCGACGACTCCTATAAGCAACACGGATCACGGGACGCCTCTGGCGGGACGCGAAGGTTGTAGCGAGAGCGATGGAAAGACGCTACTCCCCCCTCGATCGTCGCCGGCGGCTTGGAGCTGATGTCGTGGACGACTCTATTGACCCCCCGGACCCACGTCACCCGCGTGAATCCCGCCATAGCGCATCCGATGCCACAACGCCGCCAGCCCGCGCCCGCGAAGGAAGAGCACCAGCCCCCCGACCAGTTCGACCGCGGGTTCCGCGAGGAGCGTGAAATCCCATCCCCCGTCCGGCACGAGCCCCGATGCGATCAACCCCTGCTCCGCTGCGTAGTTCGCCACCGCCTGCGCCCCGCCCGCCGCGCCCCACACAATCAGCAGCACGCCGACGATTGAGAACGCCATCGCCTGGAAATGCTCGTCGAACGATGTCGGCGGCAGGCCGCCGTGCGAGACGCCGAGGATCCGCGCCACGACCCATTCCGATCCAAACAGCAACACGATGCCCGCCGCGATGTACGACGCCGCCGGCAACGCGTAGATGAGTGCTTCAGCCCACCGGGCGCGGCCTCCGCTTATGAACAGCGCTGGAATGTAAACGAGGTAAGTGGTTGCGAGCAGCAATGCATACAGGCCGAGGAGCTTGACCCCCACCACCGCCACCCCGGGCAGCGTCACCTCGACCGGACCCGTCTGGTATTCCACCGCCGCCGGCGCGTCGTTCTCTGCCATGCCAAGTTTCCCTCGTTCGTCCGTGTACGAAACAATCGCGGATGGTATCGCGGACTGATCCGCCTTGCTTTCAGTATCATTCTGTGATACTATTCGCCTGATGGCCCGGCACGATCGAACGCGTCGGGCCATCTTTACCGACCGGTGCGGGCGCCATGATGGAATACAAAGGCTACCTTGGTAAGGCCGAGTACGATTCCGAAGCCAACCTCCTCCACGGCGAGGTCCTGGGCATCCGCGACGTCATTACGTTTCAAGCCCGGTCGGTCGATGAACTCTCGGTAACTTTTCGGGCATCCGTGGACGACTACCTCGCCTTCTGCAAGAAGCGCGGCGAGCAGCCGGACAAGCCGCTCTCAGGAAAGTTTGTCGTCCGGCTGGACCCGCGCCTCCACCGCAAAGCGAACCTGGCCGCCGCCGCTTCCGGCATGAGCCTCAACGCGTTCGTCGCCCATTGCCTGGACAGGAGCGTATCGCACTCGCGGACGGCTTCGAGACGCAAGATCGCGCCGGCGAAACGTTCCAAGCGCACGACGCGCGGATCGCAGCAGGCGGCTTGACGGCTTCCGCCTGCCACTCCCCCTCGATCGTCGCCGGCGGATTGGAGCGATTGTCGTAGACGACTGGCCGCGCTCTAACTCATCCGCGCGAGGACCGTTTCCATCTCAGCAGCCAGCCCCTTTTTCTCAAACGCGAAGACTTCCAGGTACTCGATGGCCCGCGTGCAGCCGACGTAAAAGCTCGCGCGACCGCGCACGTCGGTCGTGAACTCGTTGGCCGAGGCAAGCAACACGCAATATGCGTCATAGCCCTTGGCCGAGGCGACGGTCGAGAGCGTGAGGCTTCCCCGCTGCACGAGCGAGCGGTCCTTGTCCGTGATCGTCCGAATGAGGTTAAGCGAAGCGTCAGGCTCGGCGTCCGACAGGTAAACCACCAGGCTTTTTGCTTCGACGTCCACGATGAAGTGTTCCAACTTCGCCAGCCGGCGGATCGAGGATTCAAGGAGTTGCCGCTCCATCGGCAAAATGTCAGTCGGCTTGATCTTCCTGATAAAGACCTGCGCGCTCTCGGGCCTTTCATGGATTTCGTAACCCTCGGGCAACCGGTCAATCGGCTTTCCCTTGGGTTGTCGATCCGCTTCGGTGATGCACCAGAGCTTATCCCCCGCGCTTGTGACGTACGCCGAGAAGACTCGCTCGCCGCTGGCAATGGCGTCGTCGTTGGCTCTCCAGTCTGCCTTGCAAACAGTCCCGAAGTCGCCACATGCATGACGCATGAAGAAG
>JBBSLV010000449.1:0-3559 GCA_038233535.1 Tepidisphaerales bacterium
AGGAAATGCTCCTGGTTCGGACCCCACGACGCGGGAGACGCGGACCGTTCCTGCGCAGGCGCGGATGGCTTTTCCGTCGCGGGCGGAGGTTCGGTAGCGGGCGGAGGTTCGGGGACATCATGGCGCGCGACCGGAGCGGGTTCCAGCGGCGCGGCGAGCGGCTCGGGCGCGTCGACCGGCTCGGGCGCGTCGGCGACCGGCTCTTCGATCGCGAAGTCGAGATCCTCGATTTCCGCGTCGATCGCGCCCGCTTCGTCGGTGGACGCCGGCGCCTCGCCCATCACGTCGGCGACGAGGTCATCGATGGCCTTGGACTCATCGTCCGAAGGACCGGCGGCGAGCGCTTCATGCGGCGCGGGCGCGGCGGGCGCTTCTTCGGGGACGGGCGCTTCTTCCAAGCCCGCTTCGGGTTCTTCCCCGGCGACTTCTTCTTCGCGTTGTTCCCGTGCTTCGACGAGCGGGCCGCTCGATTCGCCCACGAACGAGTCGACGGCCCGGCCGAAGCTGGTGTCGGTCAGGTCATTGGCGGGAGGTGCGTCGTTCGCACCATCGACCGACAGCGGCTCGGCCAGCATGTCGGCGACGGCGTCCTCGCCCAGCGCCGATTCGGGCGTGGGGTGAGTCTGCTCAACGATTTCGACGGTGTCGCGCGGCGCTTCGGCAACCGGCTCGATCGACGGGCTTTCAAGGGCCGGCTCGGCTTCGGGGGCGGGTTCGGGAGCGGGTTCGGGTTCCGCTTCCGGCGCGGGGGCCGGGGTGTCGGCAATGGGCTGCGGCTCGGGCGCAGGCGCTTCGGTGACGGGTTCAGGCGCCGGCCGGGGCACGACGAGCGGCGCGGGGGCGACCACCGGCGCGGGGGCGGCTGCCGGCGCGGGGGGTTCCTCGACAGGCGCCTCCGCGGCGCCTTTTTTCTTGCGCGGCGTGCGCGGCTTGGCCACGCGGGCACCACGCTTGCGCTTGCCCTTCTGCGCTGGCTCCGGTTCGGTCGCCGGCACGGGGATCTCCGCGATGGGCTCGGACTCGGGTTCGGGCCGGGGCGCGGGCGCTTCCACGACAGGTTCGGACGCTTCCGGGATCAACTCGGGTTCCGGCGCCGGCGGGAGCACGGGTTTTTCCGCGTGCGGCGTCGCCGGCGGAATCGCATCGTCGGCGGACTCCATCGTCTCGATCGGGGGCGCCGCGGGCACGGGAGCTTCGGGTTCCGGATCGCTCAGCGCCAGCGCGGGCGCGGGATCGTCGACAACGGCGGGCGCTTCGTCGACCGACAAATCCAACGGCGCCCCCTCTTCCGGCGTCAGCGGAAGCGGCTCGATCTCCGCGTCATCCACGACCACGTCGTCGATCACCGGCGGGAGGTGCAGCTCGTCCTCGATCGCAGCCGCGTCCGGCTCGTCAGCGGCCAGCGGCGCGGGCGCTTCCATCGGAATGTCGAGCGTGTCGACGGGGAGCGTGTCGACAGGGAGCGTATCGACAGGGAGCGTATCGACGGGGAGCGTGTCGATGGGGAACGTGTCGACAGGGAGCGTGTCGACGGGCGCAAGCGTGTCATCATCGGCACCGATGGGCGCTTCGATCGCCGGAGCTTCCGCGAACGATTCAGTTGCATCGAGCGCCGGTTCTTCTTCGGCTTTCAGTGTCGCGGAAGAAACAATGTCCTCCGCGGACGGAGCCATCTCGATCTGCTGTCGTCCGTCAACGACCGCGGGACGGTCGGCGGCGGGAAGGGTCGATTCGTCCACCTGCATCCCGCGCCACCCGCGGCGGGAGCCGCTGAGATCATCGACCTTCGCCGCCTCACGCTCCCGCGACTCGGGCGTCAGCCCCAGCACGTCGTCGACGACGGCATCTTCCGCCGATGCCGAAGCGGGCGCTGCCGGCTCGTCCATGAAGGCCGCATCCGTCTCGACGGGCGCGCCGGGCTCGGCGTCCTGGCTTTCCTCAACGGGCGGCGTTCTCAGCGTCGGGGCCTTGCGCGGCTTCTCCGCCTGCGCCGCCAGCACCGCGGTTTCTCCGGGGCCGGCGACGTCGGGGTCGCTGTCGAGCTGCACCTGGTCGGCCGGCGGCGGCTCAGGCTCGGCCACTGATCCGCTTGACGCGACCGCGGGCTCGTCCGGCGCCGACTCGTCCTCGATCATTGGGATCGCGTCGTCGGGCTCGATGGCGCTTTGCTGCTTGCCGTGCTGCTTCTCGTCACGGTCCAGGCTCTGCGGCTCGAACGCGTTGGTGCCGAGCGGCGCGGTGCTGACGAGATGGTCCAACTCGTCGGCCTCGCCGGGGTCGGCGACCTCGCCGGTGGCGCCGGCGTAGCCGATGGTCGTCTCGCCGATGCGGATCTGGTCCCCGAACTTCAGCTCGACCTGTCCGTTAATCCGGCTGCCGTTCACGAACGTGCCCGTGCGCGAGCCCAGGTCGCGGATGAACCGCCGGCCGTTCATCTCGAAAAGGATCGCGTGGACCGTCGAGACGGAATCTTCCATGAGCGGGATGTCGCACGTCGGGCGTCGGCCGATGAGGACCGAGCGCGTCTCGATCGGGAGGGGCATCTCCCCGCCCTCGACGTTCAGAAGCGCCTCCGGCGCCGGATCGCGCACGTCCCGTCCGATTTCGACGCCCGCGCCGGGAATGCCGGCGTTGAACTGAAACTTGAACTTCCCGATCTGGAGCAGGTCGCCGTCGCTTAAATCCGCTTCGCGGTGGTCCTTGCCGTTGATGTAAACGTGGGTCCGGCTGGCCAGGTCGCGAACGTACGGTCCGACGGTGGAGTTGATGATCAGGGCGTGCGACTGGCTGACCGTGCTCGACGCGAGGTGCAGGCGCGAGCCGGGCCTGGAGCCGATGACGGTGACCTGCCGCGAGATTGCGATGTCGGGTCGGCCCGCGTAATGCCCCAGGAGGGTAAGCGTGGGGGCGCCGTTGGGGCTCGGGGGGTGTTTCCGGGGGATTGGTTGTCCAGCCATCGCGAACGTCCAGATGAGTCTGACATTCTCCCGCGAGTGGGGACGAGCAACGCGTGGTGGTCGCTGCACCCTCTACGGGAGAATTCGCACAATGAAAAAAAGCCCGATGCCCAATTGCGCCAACATCGCGCGCCGGCTGCGTTAAGCCCTTGTGATATAGAACGTGTTGGAGCCGCACAAGTTCGGATGGCCGCGACGACACCGGTTGCCGCGCCACTGACGCGTGCGCCCAACGGGCGGCGCAGCGACGCATTCTAACAAAGGGATCGACTCGCTAAACAGCAAAATGCGCGGAATTGTGAGACGGAATCGTTATCAGACGCGGGGGAAGAAACGATGAGAACTTGCTTAGTCAGCCGCCTCGCTTGGCAGGCGCGGTCTTTTGAAGTTCGGTAACACTTCACCCCTCTGCAACGTTTTCCACCGGCAGCGGCGGCAGCGTGCCGGTTTTTAGCAGCGTGCGCAACGCCTCGGCGATCGTCGCCGTCGGATCGTGGCCACGCAGACGCAACGTGCGATACACGCTCATCAACACCGCCTGCGTGCGGGCGCCCTCGTCGCTGCGATTGCACAGACTGTTCTTGCGGATGATCACCGCCGGG
>JBBSLV010000450.1:0-3541 GCA_038233535.1 Tepidisphaerales bacterium
AAGACGTGATAGCCTTCGATCATTTCCTCGCCGACCTTCGTCCCCAGCAATCCGATGTCCCCGATGTAGTGCTGCGCGCAGGAGTGCGGGCAGCCCGTCAGGTGAATGTTGATCGGATGATCCAGCTCGATGCGCGATTCCAGATACTCGGCAATCTCCAGGCCGTGCTTTTTCGTGTCGGAAGCGGCGAACTTGCAGCCGGCACTCCCGGTGCAGGCGACCAGCCCGCCGCGGACGCTCGAAGCGGACCAGTGCAGTCCCAGCGCTTCCAGGTCGCGCTTGACCCGATCCATCTTCTCAAACGGGATGTCCGAGATCAGCAGGTTCTGCCAGACGGTCAACCGGATCGTGCCGCTGCCGTGGCGATCGGCGATCTCCGCCAGCCCAAGCATCTGCTCGACCCGCATTCGCGCCACGGGCAGAACGACGCCGACGTAATGCAAGCCCGGCTGCTTCTGCGGATTAAAGCCGACGTGCCCGTGCTTGGCAGTGGGCGGACGCGCATCGCAGTGCTCGGATGAAAGCTGCCGAAGTTTGAACGGCAAATGTGTTTCCGCCTCCTCGATGAATCGATCGAAGCCCCAGCGGTCGAGAAGATATTTAAGCCGCGCCTTCGTGCGGTCGGTCCGGTCGCCGTTGTCGATGAAGACGCGCAGCACCGCGGCGGCGACAGGGAGGCACTCCTCGGGCTTGAGCAGGATCCCGGTGTCGCGCGCGAAGTCTTTGTGACCCGTGATGCCCCCCAGCGTCAGACGGAAGTAAATGCCTGCGGGGATCGGATGTCCTTCACCGACGCGACCTTCACCGACGCGAACGGCGGTGAAGCCGATGTCGTTGGTGTCTTCCAGCGTGCTGATGCTCCCGCCGCCGTCGAAGGCGATGTTGAACTTCCGCGGCAACCCATAGAGTTCGCGGTGGTTGAGGATGTAATGGTGCATCTCGCGGGCCAGCGGCCGCGTGTCGAAAAGCTCGTGCGGGTCGATCCCCGCGGTGGGGCTACCGGTGACGTTGCGGATGTTGTCGGCGCCGGCGCCGCGGTTGATGATCCCAAGGTCATGCAAAGATTCGATCACGTGCGTCGTGTTCTCGGGCTTGATCTGACGGATCTGAAGGTTGGCCCGGGTGGTGACGTCCGCGTAGCCGCCGCCGAAATCCGCGGCCAGTCGCGCGACGCCGCGCATCTGGTGCGACGCGACGATCCCGCCCGCGAACCGCAGCCGGCACATGAACGAATCCTGCGCCGGCGCGACCCAGAACAGCCCGTGATACTTGAATGCGAGAACGTCGGTGCCCTTGGGCGGTCGACCATCGGCGGCGTGTTGCCGCACGTCGTCCCACGTATCCAGCGGGAACTTCCTGCGCTTGGCCTGTTCCTCCGGGCAGAGTTTCTTTCCTCCCGCGACGAACCGGTTCTGCGCCGCAAAGTGAACCGTTTCCGGCCCGCCGGGCAACTGCTCCGGCGCGATGCCGAGCGCATCGGCGAAGGTCGGCTGCCCGCGCAGTGACTGCCCAAGATCGCTGCCGGCGGCAAAGCCGTGCAGGTACTGCTTCTGCTCAGGCGTAAAGTCTTCAGTCGAGTTCATCACATCGCCGGCGCGGGAATGGTTTCATCGATCATTTCAATGCGCGACGGCCGAGCCGGCTTTACCGCACTTCGGCCCGGTTCTCGGATGAGAAAGCAGCACCCGAGCGCCACTGCCGACACGGCCGTCAGGGAGACGAAGAACACGCCCGGTCCGGCCAGCGAGAGAATGAATAGGAACATCACGCTTCCCACGCTGCCATAGGCGCCGATCAGGCCGGCGATCTGCCCGGTGATGGGTTTGCGGATCAGCGGCGCGATGCTGAAAGTCGCCCCGTTGCCGGCCATCAGGAAAAAGCCGGCGATCACCACCACCGCCATCGCACCCCATAGGGGCCAGCGCTCGTTGATCAATCCGATCGCGCCAAGCCCCGCGGTGGCGCCCAGCAGCGAGATGATGATCACCGGCTTGCGACCGTACTTATCGCCCAGAAGACCCCCCAGCGGACGAGCGATCAGGCTCGCGAAGGCGAAGCCCGCGCCCATCATTCCCGCGGCGGCGACCGAAATGCCGAACATCGTTTCAAAATAAGCCGGCAGCATGCTCTCGACGGCCAGCTCGCCGCCGAAGGTCACGACGTAGCACAGGCATAGGATGGCAACCTGCGAAAACGAATAGCGATCGTCCGGCTCGACAGGTTCGTTTCGCCAGGCGGGGAGGTTCACGCGAATGATCTTCGCGATCTGGTAAGCCAACAGCGCCGCCAGAGCGGCGTAGATGCCATACGCCGCAACCGGCGAAAGCAGCTTCACCTCGGCGAGCTTCCACGCGAGGATGCCCATGCACAGAACCATGGGCGCCTGCATGAAAACCAGTCCGAGCAGATCGCCGCGCGAGCAGACTTCGAGCGCTCCGCGTCGCCTGGGCTTGCGGAACTCCGTGCCTTGCGGCGCGTCGTCCACGTTTAAGTAAAAGATCACGCCGTAAATCGCGCACAGCACGCCGCTGATGCCGATCGCCCAGCGCCAGCCGTTTTCCGGCGAAAAGAGCAGTGCCAGCAGCGGAAGGCCGAAGGTGGCGCCGACCATGCCGAAGTTCCCCAGCCCGCCGTACACCCCTTCGGCCCAGCCGATCTCGCGCGAATCGAACCATTCGCCCACCAGCCGAATGCCCACGACAAACCCCGCCCCCACGCAGCTGACCAGCAGCCGGGCGATGACGAGCTGCCAGTAGCTGCTCGCCAGCGCGCACATCACGCACGGCGCCGCCACCGCGAGCAGCAGTGCGCTGTAAACGCGCTTCGGCCCGAACCGGTCGACCAGCATCCCCACCGCGATGCGCGCGGGGATCGTCAGCGCGACGTTGCAAATCAGCAGCGTCTGAATCTGCTGCGCGCCAAGGCTCAGTGACCTCCCGATGGTGCTGGCGAACGGCACGAGACTGAACCATGCCACGAACGATAAAAAAAACGCCGGCCAGGTCAGATGAAGCACGCGCCAGCGCTGAGCAATTGCGATCACGGAGATCGTCCAGAGCAACGAGGATGCCGCGTCCGGCCGGCGGACTCATTTCATCGAAACCACATCACTTGATGGCGCACGGGAACCCGTAATGACCAACCCTTAGGCAACAAGCACTGGCTTTTCCTTCGATTGATTGCAATCTGTGCAGCCGAGTGATCAGCGCATGGAATCAGCCTGTGCGCGCAAAGAGCGCAATGACACTGGCGATGCCTAACTTTCGGTCCCCGTCACCTTTCCGGTCTCTAATCAAAGGTGGATGTCACCCTTTTCGGTCCTTGGGGTCGGCCCGTCTTTTTGGAAGTGGATTTAACCATGCCCTGAGCGTACCGGGCGGCAGGTGTTTAGTGCACTGTTTAGCACTACAGCGCTACTCGCGTTTCGGTGAATGACGTTGTCGGGATTTTCTGGCGGTTTGGTTTCGAGCCTGGTGGTATTGAATGACCGACGCGACGTGCTCAACCCGCGACTGTTTGCAGCGACGCTGGAGCCAGGATC
>JBBSLV010000451.1:0-3539 GCA_038233535.1 Tepidisphaerales bacterium
GTCGCCGGCGCAATGGCGGGGCTGGCGTGCGGCGTGAAGCTGACGGCCGTGCCCATGCTGCTCCTCCCGCTGCCGGCGCTTCTCGTCGCGATCACCGCGGCGCGGCGCGAGCCATTGCGCCGCGCGCTGATCGCGTCACTGCTGTTCGGCGTCGTCGGCGTTGCGGCGTTTTCGCCGTGGCTCGTGCGGAACGTCGTCTGGACGGGCAATCCGGTGTTTCCCGAGGCGCAGAGCGTCCTGGGTCAAGCTCACTTCACCGACGCGCAAAGCGAGCGATGGACCGCGGCGCATGCGCCGCGGCCGGATCAACGGAGCATTGGCGCGCGGTTTAGCGCGGCGTGGAAGCAGATCGCGGTCGACGCGCGCTACGGCTACGTCCTGCTCCCGCTGGCGCTCGCGTGCGCGTCCATCGCGTACCGCCGGCCGCAGACGTGGCTGCTGCTGGCGCTGCTCGTGATTGTCGCAGTGACCTGGCTCGGCTTCACGCACCTGCAAGGCCGGTTCTTCGTGCTGGCGATCCCCGTGGCGGCGCTGCTCGTCGCGCAGGTTCATGGTCGCGCCGCGATCGCCGCCGGCATTGCCGCCGCCGTGCTCGCGTGCATCGGCTTCGGCGTGATGCACCCGCGAATGACGCTGTACCTGCACGAGAAACAGTTGGCGGGCCTGCTGGGATTCGAGTCGCTGTCGGAGTTCATGATCCCGCCCGTCGCGCAGGACGTTCCCCCCGACGTCACGCTCGCCCTTGTCGGCGACGCGAAGGCTTTCTGCTACCAGCGGCCGATGGCCCGGCTGCGCTACCGAACGGTGTTCGACGTCCCGCCCGGCGACGACTGGCTGGCCGCGTGGCTTGGCGGCGGCGCGACGGACCAACAGACGGTGATCCTCGTTGACCCAAACGAACTCCGCCGCTTCGCGCGGACCTACCGCAATCTGCCCCCCGTCCCGCCGGAACTGCTCGAGCGCGGCAAGCCGTTCCTGATCACGCAATAAGGGGACATTCAGAATTACTCGATCATTCTGGATGTCCCCTTGTCAGCGGCGGCGACGGCCCAGAAGCAGGGCGGGCAGGGCAAGCAGCGCCAGCGCCGCCGGCTCGGGGACGGCGCTGATGTCATAGCCGATCAGGTCCATCGCCCGGTAATCGGGGTACATCGCGTCGTAAAATTGCCCGGGGGCGAGCGTCGGGTCCATGAGTCCGATCAACATCCCGGTCAGCTCGTCCGCCTTCCAGTGGCTGGCCTGGCGACCGTCCACCATTTGGAAGCTCGAGCTCGTCCCGGTGGACATGCGGAACTCGTTGAGGATGTCATCGGTGATGGTGTCGACACCGGGAACGTAGTTCCGCGGGAAGGCCGTGAACTCCGCCGGGGTGGCCGGATCCTGGCCCGCCACGTCGTTGGCGAAGCGGAACAGGTCCAGCGGGAATGGGCTGACGCTCGTCTCCCCGGCATTGATGCTGTCCACGATCGAGACGAACCCCAGGGCGTGGCCGATCTCGTGGGCGGCGGTCGTCTCGAAATCCGTCCCGACGACGCCGTCGCTGTTGTCGAAGTCGAACGCGAACGTGTTGTTAAAGGTGATGTCGGCGTCGTTCGGACCGATCGGCTGACCGTTCTGGTCCGGGATGTCGTCCAACCCCGTGAACCCCAGGGCCTTGAGGTTCGCCTTGGTGGCGAGCATGTCGCCCGAGAGCGATCTGCCCGACGGAAGCACCGCGGAGAAGGTGTCGGACGTGGGCAGGGCCTGGACGATCGCGTCGTTGAACGGGACGGGGTCGGCCAGTTCGTCGGCGGCGTCGTTCGCCATCGCGTTGCGGATCTCGTCGAAGCTGCCTGACAGGATGACGCTGCTGATGGAGCCGATCGTCCCGGAGGGCAACGCGCCCAGTTCGGCGTTGATGTTGACGGTGATCGGGTCGGCGATCACCGCCTCCCACTGCGCCGCCGCACGGTTGAACGCGGCGAGCGCCGCCGCGTTGCCCGACAGACTGGGCCCGGCGTTGATGACGATGTTGAATGCGCCCAGGTTGGACGGGGGGACGTCCACCGAGCGCAGCAACTGCCCGCCGACGGGGAGGTTTCTCGACGACAACGCCCCGTGCACGTGGGGCAACGCGTTGTTGCAGCACTGCGCGGCGGCTTCAGGCATCGGCGCGGCGCACAGCGCAGCGAAACCCACGATCAGACCCATTCCAATGGTCGGGCGCTTCATGTTTTTCTCTCCACCTTCTCGCGCGATATGTTTGCTGGGGTGGGCCCATACCCTTCCCCAAACTGAATCCCACCATTAATTCTCAGACGGGCAGCCCTCTTCGAGGCTGTATTCTTACCCGCCCGCGCTGCCCCGCGTCAACCGGAATCCAGTCCGAAACGTCGGAGAGAACTGAAGGTGACGCAAAACTTCATGTCCTCTATTCTGCCGCGTATGTTTCCACATAAAGACGAACTGAAGGGTCGTGGACCCCTTCATTTGCTCTCTGGATTCCGAACAGCCCGGCGCAAAGCGCATGGCCCTGATACGTTGCGGCACGGCCGTTGCACACTGCCCGGCTTCATCGGTTTCTTCATCGGGCCGCGTGGCCGGGTGAGGAAACCCTCTCATTTTCCACGGAACAGGAGCGACAACCATGACAGCAATTCGCACCGCCGCCTACGCGGCCGTCGTCTCGATCCTCCCCCTCGCGGGAGCCGCGTCCGCCCAGAACCAACCCGCCGACCGTCCGGGTGACCGTACAGGACAGGCCCAGCCCGCCGGACAGGCGCAAACGGCCGGCGATAAGCATACTGGCGGCGACAAGCACTCTGCCGGCGACAAGCACCAGAATCACGGGAAGCAGATGTCCGTCGAGCAAGCCACCACCAACTGGCCGGACGGCCCGAAGAAGGCCGCCAAGATGATGAGCGAGAAGCACGGCGATCCCAACGGCGTGACGCCCACCCGGCTGGTCTGGACCGACAAGGGGCCGTTCAAGGAGATCATCCTGCTCAACGAGGAAATCCAGCACGATTTCCCCATGCCCCACAAGGACTACCTCCAGCACGTCGTGGAGTTCAAGGTGCCGACGGACAAGGTCGGCGAGCTGGCCGAGTTCGACGGGAGCATCATCGTCGATCGCACCCGCGGCACGATCGGCGCCCGCTGCGACACCGAAGCCCACAACCTCCTGGCGCTGAACCTGGCGTACGACATCCTCAACGGCAAGAAGAATGTCGAAGAGGCACGCAAGGCCTACGCCGAGATCGCCAAGGCGGAGATGATGGGCAAGCAGCACGACTACCTGAGCAAGCTCACCTTCCAGCCCATGCCCAACGCCGGTGACGCCGGCGTGGCGTTGATGGAGAAGCCCCAGGCCGGCGAAGCCCAACCCGCCGCGGCGCAGGAGCCGGCGGCGGCAGAACCCGCCGACCAGAACTAGCCTCCACCGGTCTGCCCCGAGGCAGGCGCGGAATCAACAGGCCCGCCGTCGTCGCGAAGGCGACGACGGCGGGCTGTGCCGTGGTCTGCCCCACCAAACCCAGGGGTGTTGGGCCGGGCATGAA
>JBBSLV010000452.1:0-3511 GCA_038233535.1 Tepidisphaerales bacterium
CCTTGAAGCGCTTGTACTCGAGCAGTTGCTGCACAAGCTCGTAGCGGGGATCGGTAAGGTCCTGCGCCGCGCTCGTCGTACCGTCTGCGCTCGCCTGCGGTGCCTTGGGCAGCAGCATCGCCGACTTCACCTCCATCAGCGTCGCCGCCATGACGAGAAAATCACCGGCGACGTTGATGTCGAACCCGCCTTCCTTGCCAAGCTGCTTGAGCATCCGCACATAGGAGACGTAGGAGTCGGTGATGCGCGCGATGGGGATGTCGTAGATGTCCAGCTCGTCCCGCTTGAGCAGGTACAGCAGCAGATCGAGCGGCCCGTTGTACACGTCGAGTTCTACGCGGTATTCCACGATCTCCCATCCTTGGTGGTGGCCGCGATTATTCTAGAGGCGTGCGGGAAATCCTCCAAACGAAACGGTCTCAGGCCGCCGGCAGCAGAGGGATTGCGGATTGCGACGTAGGGGGATTTCAGGGGAGGGTGAGGCGACCTCTCCCGCCGCCCAAACGGCGCAGTCCTAATCCGTTACAATGAACGCGTGCCTGCCGAGTCACAGCGCATCCTCAACTATGGGAAATCGCGCAAGCCGATGCCGACGCGCCGCCAGCTCGTCAGTGCCGCACTGGTGTCCCTGGCCTTGGCGAGTGTCTTGGGCCTCCCCTTCCTCGGGAACCTCTACGCCGCAAACCGCTTCCCGGGCGTGACGCCCGGCATGACGCGGGCGCAGGTGGACCGGCACCTCCGGGGCTTCATGAGCTTCCCGTCCAGGTACAACGCGATGGAGCCAACAGATTCCGCGGTCGCCTACGAGTTTCTCGGCCTCGGTAAGTTCGCCCAGATCAAGATTATCTTCGATGCCAACGGAGTGGTCGTCGACACCATTCCGTCATTCAGCAACTGAGCGAATCACGCGGCTTCCGCGGCGGGCGCTGCGGGGAGGCGGGGGATTGCGGACTGCGGATCGCGGATTGCGGAGGGGGCGGGCAGCGCTCGCGAGACGTCGTACCGCCCGCGCGACTCCAGTTGAAACGCACCGGCGTTGACCTGCTCCAGGTACCGGTCGCGCAGCTCGCGACCCTTTGCAATCATCTGCGGGTCGATCAACGCCCTGGGGCGCTGCGGCTTCGTGGGCTTTTGTTTGGGCTCGGATATCGGCTCGGACGGTTCCACCGCAACAACCGGTCGCGCCGTCGGCACGCCGAACTGCACGCCCGCGCGCGGCTTCTTCGTCGGCTCCTGCGGGCCGCCCTTCTCTCCGACCTCCGGGCTGCGGGCGCGCTTGCGCGGTTCGGGCGGCGCTTCCGGTGTGTCCGACTTCAACACCGGCATCGGATTCGACCAATGCAACCCCGGTGGGATCGGCAGCACCAATCGATCCTCGCGCATGGCCCCCTGATCGGTCTTGGCCGGGAACCACCATGGCGTCGTCGCATCGCCTTCGCGAATCCGCCGCTGCCAGAAGATGTGCACTCGCTTCTTCTTCCCGCTCCCCCCGCGGAACGCGATCGGCACGAACCCGAGCGATTCCCAGAAGTAGTTCGCCGCCAGGTCCTGCGCGCACCAGCAGCAGTACAGCCGACACCCGTACGCGCTCCGCTCGAACACGGCCTTGATCAGGCTCGCCCCGATCAGCTTCCTTTGACCGCCCGGCGTCACGCATAACTGATAGATGACGCCCAGCTCGTCGCGCTTCAAGTACCGGTCGCGCGATGCGCAGTACCCGAGCGGCTGACGGGTCGTCGCGTCTGCCGCGACCAGTACCCACCCGTTCTGCACGTACCCTTCCATCTGCGCGCGCGGGAAGAACCCCAGCGCCTTGTTGTGCTGCTTCTGAAGTGAATCGAGGAACGGTAGATCGTCCATCGTCGCCGCGCACACCGCGATCGGCCCGACGCGCGGGACGGGAACGATCAATGACTCCGATGATCTCGCGATGATCGCGTTCATACGTTCACCGAGAGAAGCCGAAAGACCTCGGCCTACGAGCACCTCCCACAGAGTGGGATCCCCGATCCGCCATGGACACCTCCCACGCGTACGTGGGAACCCGCCCGAACGGCCTGCGGCCTAAGGCGGAAACGGCAACGCCACGTCCGTCACCCCCGCCCACGTCCCCCCATCGTCGTCGGCGACGATTCCATTCCCCGCCCCCGCCGTCAGCGTCACCACCGGCCCGCCCTGCCCGCCGTCTTCGACGAGCGCGATGACCACCTTGCGCGGCGTGAGCAGTGTCCCCGGTCCGTCTCCCCGATACGCGATCGCCTCGGGTGCATCGTTAACGATCACCGCCGACGCGACGAGCGACGTGATGTCGATGTCGCGATCAAAGGTGAGCGTCACCGAAACCGACGGATCAAACTCCGCCGCGACGAGCATCAGCGCGACGGGCCCGGGCGATCCGATCGCTCTGCGCTTCCGCCGCACGCGCGGCGGGGCGAGATCGAAAGTCGGAGGAGTGTGCATGGGGTCCTCAATGAGTCGCAGCGGGCAGCGGGCAGCGGGCAGTCACGAATGCATCGGCCTGTTCTGCCTGCTGCCTACTGCCCGCTGCCTACTGATTCGCGCTCACGCCGCCAGCTTCGGCGACGCCGCCGTCACCGTCGCCGTCATCGCCCCGCCGGCGGCCGTGCCGAAGCGGACGATGAACTCCGCATCGATCCCGATCGCGCTGGAGCGCACAGCCTGGATCTTGTAGACGATCGTCGCGATGCCCGACGGCACGGTCGTGTCGGTGAACTCTTTCTTGCCGCTCCCGCCGACAAACGTGAAGTCGCCGACCGCCTCGAGTTGGCGGTACACGTGATAGATCACGCCCACCGACCCGGCCGGGTTGGCGCAATCCCACGAGAGCACCACCGACCCGTTCGGGTTGAGCGCCACCTCCATCGCGCTGGGCGTACCCGGCGCGCCCACCGGCGACGGCGTGGCCGGCGCGGGGATCTGCGCCAGCGCCCACACCGCGCTGTCCGTGCGTCCCTTCGTGCGGACCGCGCTGATGATGTCGGCGCCGGCCTTGGCCATCGCCTCCACCGCCTGGTCGGCCTCCTCGACCGCCGCCCGGAACGCGCCCTCCGCCGACGTCTGCGCCGCCCGCTTGTCCTCGGCCGCGCTGACGAGAACGTCGAACGCCGCCACGTTCGCCGCCGTCGTGCCGATCTCCGTCGGCGAAGCCGTCCACGGCGCGACCTTGGAGCGGAAGAACGTCACCTTGCCCTGCTTTGTGTCCGGTACGAGTGCCATGACAGCAACTCCTTTTGGGTGTGACGCGCATCCCTCCCGGCGAGTCCGCCCCGATCACACGACCAGGCACGCCGCCGAATCTCTATCACACACATCTGCTATCGACCGACCCACGAGCCGACCTCAAATCACAATCGCAGCAACCGGAAAAATTCCCCGCACCCTCCCGAAGCGCACCCCTGCACCCCCTGCCGCCTCCCGCCCATTCCTCCGCCGCGCAACCGCCCGCATCACGTCCGAGTAAATCCCCCGCGGCACACCTGCCACAACCAGC
>JBBSLV010000453.1:0-3478 GCA_038233535.1 Tepidisphaerales bacterium
AAATCGACCGCCAGACCCGCGACGAACGCGCTACCGCTCGAACCTCGCCCCCTGCCCCAGCTCGGGGTCGATTAGGCAGAAGGGCGATGGATCGAGCAGCATGCGCCGCGCCCGCGGCGCCATGGTGTTCCCCGGCGGGCCGGCGCCCGCGAGTTGGATCCAGAAGAGCCGGTGATCGACCGCCCCGCGCTCGACCGCTCCGCCTTTTTGAACCGACCAGTGTGGCGATGCGAAGAGGTGGTCAGTCCGCGGCTGCGGGGCGCGGAACGCCGTTCCAGCGTTGGCGATCTTCGCCAGCGCATCAACGAGGTGGTCGGTGATCACGGCGTAGTTGTTGCCGGACGCGACCTGATTGAAATCCCCGCCCACGACGATCGGCGGCGAGTTGCGCTCACGCCACGCGTCCAGGAGGCTTGCGATCTCGTTCGAACGGCGCTCGTCCGACTCGTTCACTTGCTGCGGGTCTGCATTCGGAGTCGCCGAAAGATGCACGGTGGCGACGATGAACCTTGTGCCGTCGACCACGGTTGTCGCCCACACGCCAGCGCTCCCACCGCCGGAGCCGGGGATCGGGCCGGCGTCGTACAGAGGATGCTTTGCGAGGATGACGTTCCCCCATGTCGCCTTCGGCCCGCCGAGGTTGGCCGAACGCTCATAGTTGTTGGGATGATGGTGCCGCTGCATGCCCAGCGCTTGTGCAAGCCCGACCACGTCGCGCGACTCGACCTCTTGCAGCAGAACGAAGTCCGGGTTGAGTGTACGGATTTCGCCGGCGACCGCGTCCATTCCCTGCCGCAGGTGCAGCACGTTCAGCGACGCGAAGCGCAGCGGCCGCGATGGAACGCCCCATTCGACCCCCGCCGGCGCAGCCGGCGACACCGCCCGCGGCGCCTGGAAGAGTCCCCAGAGCACCATTCCCCCGAGCGCGAATAATGCCGCGACGAGCAGCGCGCCACGGGAACGCAGCCATCGGGGTAAGGCGGGGGTGACGGTCATTGGAAGAGAGAGTGTGTGTCAGGGAAGAAGGCTCGACAAGGCCCGTGGGTGCAGGTGCTTCGTGAGATTCCAAGGCGCTTGCTCTTGCGGACCGCGCCGGGGCGGAAAATGATCCGTCATGGCTCCACTGCAAAAGCACGTCCGCAATACGTTTCTCACCGGCATCTTCGCCGCCATCCCGCTGGCGGTGACGCTGTTTGTGATCTGGTATGTCGAGAGCACCACCCGCCAGCCGCTGCGCGATTACCTGAATCTGAACATCCCGTTCGTCGGCGTGATCCTGGCGATCGCGCTGATCTACGCGCTGGGGCTTATCGTCAACAGCCTGGTGGGCAAGTGGGTGATCGGCACGATCGACCGCGTCCTCCTGCGCGTCCCGCTGCTGAAGGAACTGTATCAGGCGTGGAAGCAGGTGACGATCACGCCCGGTGGGAAGGAAGGAATCTTCGCTAGGGTCGTCCTCGTCCCCGTCGAGAACAAGACCATGCGCGCCCTCGGCTTCACCAGCGGGGAACCGATCCCCGGCGACCTCACGACGTGCTGCGTCTTCGTCCCCGCCATGCCCAACCCCATCGCCGGACGGCTCTACTTCGTTCCGCTGAACGACTGCATCCCGCTGGGCATTTCCGTCGAGGAAGCATTCAAGCTCCTGCTGTCGGGCGGGAACTACGTCCCCGCGGAGATCGGCAACGCCACGCGCCGCGCGACGGTGGCGATCACCTGATGAGATCACAGCAGATACCGCGCCCGGTTGACCGCCCACTGCCCGACCCGGTCGACGAACGGTCGCTTGCGCCATTCGTTCTGCGTGATGCGCCTGGCGAAGCGCACGTCGTGCTCGAACAGGTCATGGATCTGCCTGCCGAACTCCTTCGATTTCACCAGGGCGGAGATCTCCAGGTTGTATTCGATGCTGCGGTAGTCGAGGTTCGTCGAGCCAATGGCCACGCGCTCCTGATCGACGACGAGCGTCTTCGCGTGCAGCACGACAGCCTGCCGCTCGTACACGTCGACGCCCGCCGTCAGCAGGGTCTCGTAAAACGAGCGGGCGGCGGTGATGAGAAGTTTGATGTCGCACTTGCCCGGCAGCATGAGCCGCACGCGCACCCCCCGGTGGGCGGCGTCGCACAGCTCCTCGATCAGCGAGTCCGGGGGCGCGAAATACGCCATCGTCAGCTCGATGCTCTCCCGCGCGCCGGCGATCAGGTCGTGCGCCAGCGGCGTGACGCGGCTGCGCGCCGCGGGGACCGACGCCAGCACGCCCAGCTCGCCTTCCTCGAAGCGCGAGTTGAACAGCAGCTCGGCCCGTCTGATGCGCCCGCCATGAATCACGTAGTTCCACGTGTTGGCGAACGACTTGAGGAAGTGACTGGCGCCGGGGCCGACGATGCCCATGGCGTTGTCGCGCCACAGGTCGCAGTGCGCTGTCTTGTTTCGCACGACCCATGACCCCGCGTTCTCCCCGCCCACGTTCAGCCCCCCGAGGCCCGCGGCCTGGTCGTCGATGATCAGCAGCTTGCGGTGGTCGCGGTTGAACGGCCGCCAGCTGTAGCGCGTTTCCCACGGGCGCAGCGGGTGAAACTCCTGCACGTTCACGCCCAGCCGGCGCATGCGGCGGAAGATGTCCCGGTCGGTCGCAATTGAGCCGAACGAGTCGTAAATCACATAGCAGCGCAACCCTTCCCGCGCTTTGGCGCACATCAGCTCGGTGAACGCGCGCCCGGTGTCGTCGTTGCCCCAGATGTAGACTTGCAGGCAGATGCGCCGCTTGGCGCCGCGGATCGCTTCATACGCGGCGTGGAGGGCTTCGCCATCCTTGTAGAGCTGGAGCCGCGTGCCGTCGGAGAGGGTGACGGGCTGGGGCACCGTCCACCCGTCGTCGTCGCTGCCCGGCGAGATGTTCACGCCGCTGCTCGTCCCAACTTCGCCATCGCAGTTCTGCTCGGCGATTTCGCGGGCCGGGTCGGGCGCGTGGAGGATGTCGTCTGCGGTGTCTGCGCGGGCCATGTGAAGGTAATGGTAGTCTCACCGACGCGGCGAGGGAGGGTCGATTGCTTGCGACCCGTTGCGGAAATGAACAATGCCGACCGCGCAAGTCGCGAAAACGCGAAGGAAGGGCGAAAGATCAATCTTATTTTCTTCGCGTCCCGCTTCGCGTTGTCGCGGTGGGCGTTTGCTCGCGGCGCGTAGTTTCGCGCCCGCCGAACCCCTACAATCCTCCGTTCGCATCCCGCATTCGACAGATAGGACCGATTCGAAATGGCATCGTTGCAAAAAGAACAGATGATCGCCGCGCTGCGGACCGTCCAGGACCCCGAGCTCTTCAAGGACATCGTCACCCTGAACATGGTCAAGGACGTGAAGATCGACGGCGCGAGCGTCGAGGTGACGGTCGAGCTGACAACGCCGGCGTGCCCGATGAAGGAAGTCATCGAGCGCGACGTCACCGCCGCCCTGCGCAAGGCCGGCGCGGAAAACGTCA
>JBBSLV010000454.1:0-3462 GCA_038233535.1 Tepidisphaerales bacterium
GCCCCGGGCGTAGCGCTGCACGCTTTTTGCTTGCGCAGCGAAGCCCCGGGGATGCTCCGCGCTCACTGGTGTCCCTCCCGCGCGTGCCCCGAACATCATTCCCGTACGGGAGGTTCGCGAGCGACCCCGCACGGATCGCGGGCGTATAATCGCTGCTGCCCGACGAGGTTCACCATGATCCGCTTCCACTGCACCTGCAAACATCCATTCGAGTCCGACGACAACATGGCCGGCGGGCTTGTGCAGTGCCCTGCGTGCGGGAAGCTTAACGACATCCCCAGCCTTTCGGACCTTCAGTTGATCGCCGAGGACGGCACGTACAAGATCGGTGTTGAAGCCGAGGAGCATGAGGCGGATCGGTTGGGCGAGCTGCACCGGGCGTTCGCGCGAACGCGGGTGGACGAATACGGCGCGGAGATCGACCTTCGGCCGACGATGCAGGACATCCACAACGCCGGGTCGGATGAGATTCCGCTGGCGCTGAAGGATGAAACCCGTCCGGGCGCGCCGAAGTACGACCCGGTCACGGGCGAGCTGATCCGCCCGATGGACCTCCGCCAGCCCACGCCCGCCGAGGGCGCCATTCCCGCGATGCCGGTCGCGAAAAAAACGCTGACATACGCCGCGCCCGATGCCGGCGTGATCACCAACGGCGTGCAGATTTTCATGCGGATGTTCACGCTGCCGAATCTCTTCGTGATGCTCTGCGTTTTCCTCACCCACCTTCTGCTCCAACTGCTGAGCCTCGCGCCAACCATGATCGCGATGCTGATGCTGCCGCTGATGGGCGCGGTCTTGCTGCTGTTGATCGCGCACTACGCGAACACCATCGACGAGACCGGACCCGAAGCGCGCGACGAACTGCCGCGCCTGTTGCGGAACGTGAACTGGTACGACGACATGTGGGCGCCGTTCGTGAACGCGATGGTCGCGTTCGGCTTCGCGTACGGGCCGGGGCTGGCGTGCCTGCTGCTCGACGTGCCGGTGCAGATCCGCCTGTCGCTGTTCGTAACGCTCGCGATCGTCGGTACGCTCGCTTTCCCCGCGATTCTGCTGACGACGACGACAAGCGGCAGCGTATTGAACCTCCGCCCCGACCGGTTGTGGGGCGTCATCCGGTATTGCGGCGTGGCGTACGGGTTCATGCTGGCCGGGTGGATCATCGCATTCGGCGTGTATCTGCTGTCGATCTTCGGCGCGGAGATGGCGCTGTTGTCGATGACCGTGCCAAAGCCGATCGCAGCAGCGCCGATGACCTGGGCCGACATCGTGTTCCACTGGGCGTTGCAGTACCCCCTGCTATGCCTGGGGATCTACCTGATGCATGCATACGCGTGGTATCTGGGGCTGCAATACCGCAAGCACCACGCGGATTTCCCGTGGGTGCTCCAGCGCTACACCGGCCGGCGCGGCGCCGGCGCGGCGGCGCCGCGGCAGGGTTTCGCGGTGCTGCAAACAGGCAATGAAGCCGCGCCCCGGGCGCGCCAGCCGCAGGCCGCCCCCCCGCCGCGCATCGCCCCGCGCGCCGTGCAGGTTCTGCCGGAACCGCCCGACGCAGGCCATCACGCATAACCCCTCCCGTCCTTTCGCCCCGATTACCGGTATCGTGGCGCAGAGTACAGGCTGCGCCGCTCACAATTCTTATTTCTGTTTTCTCTGCGTCCTCCGCGCCTCTGCGGTGAATCTTGAATCTTTCGGGCTAAAATACGCGCACCTATGCGTATCGCCCTCGCCCAGATCAACCCCACCGTCGGCGACATCGCCGGCAATGCCCGCAAGACGCTCGACTTCATCGGTCGCGCCAAGGACGGCGGCGCGAATCTCGTCGTGTTTCCCGAAATGTCGGTCATCGGATACCCACCCAAGGATCTGCTGCTCAAGCCGCAGTTCATTGAAGACAACCTGCGCGCCGTACGTCATATCGCGTCGAAGGTGTCGGGAATCGACGCGATCGTCGGGTATGCCGAACGCAACGAAAGCCCCGTTGGGCGGACGCTCTACAACGCCGTGGCCGTACTGCGCGAGGGAATGATCGTCAGCCGGCACTTCAAGACGCTGCTGCCGACGTACGACGTGTTCGACGAGGGGCGCTATTTCGAGCCGGGCCCCCCGGAGCTGCGCAATCAACTGGTGACGATCGGCGGCACGCCGGTGGGCTTATCCATCTGCGAAGACCTATGGAACGACGAGAAGACCGACGCGCGGCGGCTGTACCACCAGAACCCGATCGCCGACCTGCACACCGCCGGCGCGGCGGTGCTGATCAACGCGTCGGCCAGCCCGTTCGTCATCGGAAAGCACGACTTCCGCCTCGAGCTGTTCGCCCGCCAGGCGCGGCAGTTCGGCAAGCCGCTCATCTGCGTGAACCAGGTGGGCGGGAATGACGAGCTGGTGTTCGACGGCAACAGCGTCGCGTTTGATGGTGACGGGAACCTTCTCGCGCAGGCAAAGGATTTTGAGGAGGATCTCGTTTTCGTCGACTGTGAATGTGGCACGGGCTTCCAGCCCGTGTCTTCAATTCCATTACAGAAGAAACACGGGCAAGATGCCCGTGCCGCAATTGAATCAATGCATAAGGCGCTGGTCCTGGGTCTGCGCGATTACGTGAACAAGTGCGGATTCAAGTCGGTCGTGCTCGGCCTGTCCGGCGGGATCGATTCGGCGCTCACGGCTGCTCTGGCGGTGGAGGCGCTCGGCGCCGACAAGGTCGTCGGCGTCGCCATGCCGTCGCGGTTCAGCTCCGATCACTCCCTCAACGACGCCCGCGACCTCGCGAGAAACCTCGGCATCGCATTTCACGTCGTGCCCATCGCCGACGTGCACGCGTCGTACGAGCGAACGCTCGCCCCATCCTTCGGGGGACACAAGCCCGACGTGACGGAGGAAAACCTTCAGGCCCGCGTCCGCGGCGCGCTCCTGATGGCGTTCTCCAACAAGTTCAACCATCTCCTGCTCACCACCGGCAACAAGAGCGAACTGGCCGTCGGTTACTGCACGCTCTATGGCGACATGTGCGGAGGATTGGCCGTCATCAGCGACGTGCCCAAGACGATGGTCTGGCAGCTCTCGAACTTCATCAACGAGCGCGGTGGCCGCGAGGTGATTCCGAAGCGCAGCATCACGAAAGTGCCCTCCGCCGAGTTGCGCCCGAACCAGACGGACCAGGATTCTCTCCCGCCGTACGACGTGCTCGATGCGATCCTGTTCCGCTACGTCGAGGAGGAAAAGAGCGCATCGCAGATCATCGCCGAAGGATTCGACGGCGACATCGTCCGCCGGGTGATCAAGCTGATCGACCGCAGCGAGTACAAGCGAAGACAAGCCCCGCCCGGGTTGAAGGTGACCAGCCGCGCATTCGGTTTCGGGCGGCGCATGCCGATCGCACAAAACTACGTCGCGGGAACTCCCGAGCACGGGGAGCCATCACCGGTGGAGGGAGAACAAAGCCCGTGAACGGGAAGC
>JBBSLV010000455.1:0-3448 GCA_038233535.1 Tepidisphaerales bacterium
CGCATCGTCGAACGCCCGTTGCGCCGGCGCCTCCCCGACACCCGCCACGCCAAGACCCACAAGTTCGACATCTCCGGCCACGAAGGCTACATCACCGCCGGGTTGTACGAAGACGGCACCCCCGGGGAAGTCTTCATCACCATGGCCAAGGAAGGCAGCACGATCGGCGGACTGATGGACGCGATCGCCACGCTCGTGTCGGTGTCGCTCCAGTACGGCGTGCCCGTCGAGAGCCTGGTCCGCAAGTTCGAGCACGTCCGCTTCGAGCCCAGCGGCATGACCCGCAACCCGGAAATCCCCATCGCCAAGAGTTTGGTCGATTACATCTTCCGCTGGCTGGCGATGGAGTTCGTCGCCGGCTACCGCGCCGCGAATGCGCCGAAGCGGGCCAATAAGGGATCAGGGGTCGGGGTTCAGGGGTCAGGAAAGCCAGAGGCGTCGGCTCAGGATTCTTCCCCTGAACCCCGAACTCTGAACCCTGAACCCTCCGCAACGAACGGCGGGTCCAAGCGCCACTTCACCGGCGATGCCAAGCCCTTCGACTACGGCTCCGGCCTGGAGCAGCAGGTCAGCGGCTCGGCCCCGACGCAACCGGACAAGTCCGAACCGCAGGTCATGCCCAACCTCCGGTTGGCCATCGTCCTCGATCCCCTCAGCCGGCAAGGCTCCGAAATGCAAGCCGACGCCCCGGCGTGCGACGTCTGCGGAAGCATCACGGTGCGCTCCGGCACCTGCTACAAATGCCTCAACTGCGGGAATTCAATGGGGTGCAGTTAACACTCAATGACAACCCGCGGCCGGGCGTTCTAACGGGCGCCCGGCCGCTTTCGTAAACGATCCGGGGGAGCCCTTGCCCGACGCAATCCTCACCGATCCGCTAGGCCGAACGATTGTGCTCCACAACCACACGTGGTTCGGTCATGTCCTGCAACATCATCCTGACATGCGTCCGTATCGTGCGCTGGCCAGCGCCGCAGTGACCGATCCGATTGAGATCCGCGTCAGCGATGCAAACCCCGAAGCCCGCGTCTACTTCGGCCGGGGTCCGCGGCCCGGTACAATGATCGCGGTCGCAGCCAACCTGGCGGGCGGATTCGTGATGACCGCGCACCTCGTCAGGCGCGCGAAGGGAGTAATGGAATGGTCAAGCTCGACGCCATAGAAGGCATCGTGAACGAGTCGGTCCGTTTCCACTACGACGTGTTCACGGACACGCTCTACCTGCGCTTGATGGACGCGGAAAACGCACCCACCCTCGGCGACCTGACCGACGAGGGCGACATCCTCCTCCTCGATGAATCCACGGACCGTCCCGTCGGACTCACGGTCATCAGTTGGTGGAAGCGCTTCGGCCAAGGCATGCTGCCGGATTCGATCAGCGAGATTCAAAAACGGATCGAGCCGCTGGCCCGGGAGGTCGCGGCCTAGGGGAAAGTTGAGGAAGTAAGCCTCTGCGAAAGTCTCGAATGTTCGGCTGAAGCGCTGCCATGAAGAGGATTACCCCTCTTCCATAATCGTCTCGCGCACCACTTCCTCGATCGTCGTCACGCCGTCGTAGATGGCCATCAGACCGGAGAGCCGCAGCGTGCGCATGCCGCGCTTGCGGGCTTCCATTCTCAGAATCTGCGTGCTGGCGTGGTTGATGATCATGTCGCGCATCTCGTCGTCGAGCTGCATGATCTCATAAATGCCCTGCCGGCCCTTGTAGCCCGTGTTGTTGCAGTTTTCGCAACCCTTGCCGTACCAGAACTTCTTGCCGATCACGTCGTCGGGGCGCAGCTCCAGCTCCATGAGCTGCTCCTCGGCGGGCGTGTACTCGGTCTTGCAGTTGGCGCAGACGCGGCGGACGAGGCGCTGGGCGATCACGCCTTCCAGCGCCGCCGTCACAAGGAACGGCTCGAGGCCCAAATCGAGCAAACGGGCGATGCTGCTCGGCGCGTCGTTCGTATGCAGCGTGCTGAACACCAAGTGCCCGGTCAGCGACGCCTCGATGGCGATCTTGGCGGTTTCCTGGTCGCGAATTTCGCCGACGAGCACGATGTCGGGATCCTGACGCAGCATCGAGCGAAGGATGCGGGCGAACGTCAGCTCAATTTCCGCGCGAATCTGACATTGGATGATCCCGTCGATGTCGTACTCGACGGGATCCTCGGCGGTGATCAGCTTCGAGCTGATGTCGTTCAGCTCGCGCAACGCCGCGTACAGCGTCGTCGTCTTGCCCGAGCCGGTCGGGCCCGTGCACACGACCACCCCGTTGGGCTTGTGAATCAACTGGCGGATGACGGCCAAGTCGTCCTCGCGCATGCCCAGCTTGTCCAGATCGAGCTGGACGTTACTGCGGTCGAGGACGCGCATGACGACGCTCTCGCCGAACATTGTCGGCAACACGCTGACGCGCAAATCGATCGGCTGGTTGTTCACGCTCAGCTCGATGCGCCCGTCCTGGGGCATGCGGCGCTCGGCGATGTCGAGGTTCGCCATGACCTTGATGCGCGAGCTGATCGCCGCCGCGATGTGGTTCGGAGGAGGCATCATCTCGTACAGCACGCCGTCGATGCGGTAGCGCATCTTGAATTCGTCCTCGAACGGCTCGAAGTGGACGTCCGAGGCCTTGTCCTTGATGGCCTGGAGCAGCACGAGGTTGATCAGCTTGCGGACGGGGTTGGAGTCGGCGGCTTCCTTCAGCGAGTCCAGGTCGATCGATTCGCCGCGGTGCTTGAGATCCTTGAGGCTGTCGTCGGTGTTCAGCTCGCCGAGGATTTCGCCGAGGCTTTCGGCGTTGGCCTGGTAGTGCTTGGCGATGAGGCGTTCGATCTGCTCGGCGTCGCCGATCTTCGCGCTGACGGTGTAGCCCATCAGCGAGCGCAGGTCGTCGAGCGCGCGGAAGTTCTCCTGGCTGGCCATGACGACGGTGAGCTTCTTCGTCGCCGGGTCGAACTCGACGGGCAGAACCTTGTTCGTCGTGGCGATCTGCGCGGGAACGGCGTTGATCGCTATGGGCAGGATGTTGATGCCCTCGAGGTTGAACAGCTCATAGCCCTTCTGGGCCGCGAGCGCGACGTTCAGGTCGGATTCCTTGACATATCCGAGGTCGATGAGGATTCGGCCGAGCGCGCCCCCCTTGCTCTTTTGGAAGGTGAGGGCTTCGACGACCTGCTCGCGGGTGACCTTGCCCATTTTCGTGAGCACGCGTCCGATGGGTCGGCCCTGAAGTTGGTCGACGGGGGGAAGCGGCGCTTTGCCTCCGCCGCTCTGACCGGGCGTGGGCGTTCCGCCCGCGGGGGGCGCCCCGGGCGGTCGCGCGGCGCCGGCGCCGCTCCCGCTGGTGCTTGGCTGGGTCGTGGGACGGGCGCCGGGCGCGACGGGGACTGTGTTGGCGGGCACGCCGCCCGCGGCGGGCGGGGCGCGGGCGCCGACGGTCGGCGCCTTGGGGGGGGTCACGCCCGGC
>JBBSLV010000456.1:0-3447 GCA_038233535.1 Tepidisphaerales bacterium
CGCTCGTCGCGCTTCATATACCGATGGCGGCTGTTGACTTAGCCCTGGGGAGTAGGCCGCGGGCTGTAGGCTGTTGGCAGTAACGGCGCAGAAGAACCGTCGTTGACCCGTCCGCCCTCTTCACTGCCTACTGCCCGCTGCCTACTCCCCTGGGCTACGTCATCAGCCGCGATCGGTATCTGAAGCGCGACGAGCTGGGCGTCGTTTATCAACTGTGCGTCGCGCCGGGGCATCAGGGGGGGCTGATCGGCGCGACGCTCGTGCGCGAGGTGTTCGCGCGATCCGCTTACGGGTGCAAGCTCTATTGCTGCTGGTGCGCGCAAGACCTGGCGGCGAATCATTTCTGGGAGTCGATGGGGTTCGTCCCGGTCGCGTTCCGCGCCGGATCGACGGGCAAGCGTCGCGTGCACATCTTCTGGCAACGCCGCATCAACGCCAATGACGTGACAACGGCATACTGGTATCCCTGTCAGACGAACAACGGCGCGATTCGTGAGGACCGACTGGTTTTCCCGATCCCGCCCGCTGCGCACTGGGGCGAAGTCGAGGCGGTGGAGCTCCCGACCACAAGCAAGCCCGCGCTGGAAGCGCCCCAGCCCCAGCCCAAGTCCCAGCCCAGGACGCGGAAGACACCGAAACCCACCGCGCCAAAAGGACCGCTCCCGACGACGGCATTCGGCTTGAGGTTCGGGCCGCCGCCCGCCCTGCCGGAAGAACCGCAGGCGAAGCGCGAGCGACCGGTCAAGGAAAAGGTCAAGGCATGTCCTGAGCGCAGTCGAAGGATCGACCCGCAGCTGGTATCCAAAGCCCGCGAGTTGCGCGATCGGTATCTGGAGCAGGTGAACGAGCGATCGCTGATCGCGCCGCGGGGGAAGTACGACGTGGCGCGCGCCCTTCCATCCACCGGTGGCGCGATGGACAACGAACCGCTTCGCGTCCTGCCGGAGCCTTCGGCGCCGATCGCGGCCTAGGCCGATGCCGCCGGGTCGGCTGGTTCATTCCAGGTACGTGTACCCCTCCAGCCCATTCTCGTAGAACTTCAGCAGCACGCGACTCTCGTCCACGCTCAGCTTGTTTTCCCGCAAAGCCTTCTCCACCATCTTGCGCATCGAGCGCTTCAGGTCGTCAGCGTTGAACTGCACGTACTGCAAAACCTCGTGGACCGAGTCCCCCTCGATCACTTCGTCGATCGACCACTGCCCGCCGCCGTTGACGGTGACGTGGACGGCGTTGGTGTCGCCGAGCAGGTTGTGCAAGTCGCCGAGGATTTCCTGGTACGCGCCGACGAGGAACGTGGCGAGGTAGTAGTCTTCGCCGTTGTTGTACGGGTGCAGCTCCAGCACGCTCTTGACGTCGCGGCGGTCGATGAACCGGTCGATCTTGCCGTCGGAATCGCAGGTGATGTCCGCCAGCACGCCCCGGCAGTTGGGCTCTTCGTTCAGCCGGTGGATCGGCATGATCGGGAACAACTGATCGATCGCCCAGGAGTCGGGGATCGACTGGAAGATGCTCATGTTGCAGAAGTACGTGTCGGAAAGCATGGCTTCGAGGCCGTTGAACTCATCGGGCACGTACTCGAGCTTGCGGATGATGTTCAGGACTTTTGAGCACAGCCCGAAGAACAACCGCTCGGCCAGGCTACGGTGCTCGAGCGAGCAGTACCCGAGGCTGAAAAGGTTCAGCACCGCGTCGCGCGAGACGTGGGCGTCGTGGTAGTACTCCATGAAGTTCTGGTCGTTCACGCCGGCGAACGTGTCGAACAGGTTGGTGACGGGCGCGGGCAGCTCGAAGCGCTCGGCGTCGCCAAGCTGCTGGGGGATGTCGAACCGCTTGAACCCGCTCCACCCGATGACGTTGAACACGAGCACGCTGTGGTACGCGACCATCGCCCGGCCGGACTCGCTGATGATCGTCGGGTGCTCCACGCCGGCCTGGTCGCAGATTTCCTTGACGTGGAAGACGATGTCGTTGGCGTATTCCTGCAATCCGTAGTTGATCGACGAGCCGAAGTCGGTCTTCGAGCCGTCGTAGTCGACGCCTAAGCCCCCGCCGACGTCGATGTAGCGCAGTCCCGCGCCCAGGCGCTGGAGTTCCGTGTAGACGCGGACCAGCTCGATCGTGGCGCCCTTGATGTTGCGGATGTTGTTGATCTGGCTGCCCAGGTGAAAGTGCAGCAGGTTGAGGCAGTCGCCCATGTCGTTCTTGCGGAGGTAATCGAGCGCTTCGATCACTTCCGAGACGAACAGTCCGAACTTGGAACGCACGCCGCCGGATTGTTCCCACCGCCCGGCGCCGCGCGCCGCCAGCTTCACGCGCACGCCGATGCTCGGCTTGACGTTGTGCAGCTTGGCGTACTTCACGATCAGCTCCAGCTCGCTGAACTTCTCGACGACGGGGATGATGTTCCGCCCGATTTTCGTCGCGAGGATGACGGCCTCGATGAACTCGTCGTCCTTGAACCCGTTGCAGATGATCGGGGTGTTGTCGTCGTCAACGATGCCCATGATCGCCAGCAATTCGGGCTTCGATCCCGCTTCCAGCCCGAACCCATACGGCTTGCCGAAGCTGTGAATCTCCTCGACGACGTGGCGCTGCTGGTTCACCTTGATCGGATAGACGCAGCGGTAGTCGCCTTTGTACTCGATCTCCTTGATGGCCCGCTCGAACGCGCTGTGGATCTGCCCGACGCGGTGCTGGAGGATGTCGGTGAACCGGATGAGCACGGGCACGGCGATGTCGCGCTCGCGCAGCTCGTCGACGAGCTTTTTCAGGTCGATGCCCCTGGCCGGATCCTGCGTGGGGTGGACGGCGACGTGCCCGTCGCTGTTGGTGGCGAAGTACCCGTTGCCCCAGTTGTGAATGCCGTAGAGCTTCGCTGAATCCGCGACGGTCCACTGCCGGGCGGGCCCGGTTCCGCGCACGCCGGCCTCCCCGTTGGAGTCGGGGTGGGTGTCACCCGCGGGCTGGCTCTTGGGCCGCAGGAGGTCATGGTCTCGACCGAACTTTTCCGCCGTCACGTCCATCAATGTGTTTCCCCGAAATCCCGCGCCGCTCCGACGTTCCTGCCGATCCGCGCGCGAGTGCGGTAATGGTATAGGAATCGTGGCAAAGTCAATAAGTGGTGAAAGCAGATTCCGCATGGGAAGACAGGTGTCTCCGCACGTGACCTCGACGCGCACCGCGGCTCCCGCCTGCGGCTATAAGCTGGCGCACGGCCCTCAACCCGTGCGCGAGTTGTCAGCCGTGCGGCGGAAGCGCGCGGTGTCCTCGCAGGCATTGGGTGTTCATCGGCGTCATCAGGCATCCCGTCCATGCGGGGGCGGGGGAACTATGGATGACCGAACCAACCATGGCGCGAGGAAATCAGCCACGGGCCGACCGCATCATAGTTGCATTCCCGCGCGGCGAGACAGAGGTGGGGGGGGTTCCGACGCACACAAAAAAACC
>JBBSLV010000457.1:0-3414 GCA_038233535.1 Tepidisphaerales bacterium
TACGCCTGGCGCACGCCGTCGAACGTCAGGGCGAGGTCTGCGAGGTCGCGCAACCGCTTAACGTAGCGCTCGAGCGATTCGCGACGCGCGCCGGGACGAGATGCGCTGATCGCGTCGGCGGCCATGATGATGGGCGTGTAGGGCGTCGTTGCGGGGACGTCGCCGTGGTGACCCAAAGCGGCGTTGAGCACGGCCTCGGGCTCGTTGAAGCGGCGGAGGAACTCCATGCCGATTTGCGGGTGCCCGCCCTCGGTTTCGTGGTCCATCGCCTTGCCGATGTCGTGCAGCAGCCCGCAGCGCCGCGCGAGCTGCCCGTCCAGCCCCAGCTCGTCGGCGATCGTCTGCGCCAGGTACGCGACTTCCAGGCTGTGGCGCAGCACGTTTTGGCCGTAGCTCGTGCGGTAGCCCAAGCGGCCGAGCAGCGGGATGATCGGCTTGGCGATGTTCGGCAAGTTTGCTTCGGCCACCGCGTCCTTGCCGATCTTCGCCAGCTCCTCGTCCATTTCCTTGCTCGTTGTGGCGACGATTTCCTCGATGCGCGCCGGATGGATGCGCCCATCCTGCACCAGGCGCTCCAGGCTGATGCGCGCGATCTGCCGGCGCACGGGATCGAAGCAGCTCACGACGACGACGCCCGGCGTGTCGTCGATGATCACGTCGACGCCCGTCGCCTTCTCGAAGCTGCGGATGTTGCGACCTTCGCGCCCGATGACGCGGCCCTTCATATCGTCGCTGGGGATCGTCACCGTGCTGACCGTGTGGTCGGCCGTTTGCTCGGCGGCGTATTTCTGGATGGCGGCGAGGATGATCTGGCGGCTCTTGTCCTTGGCCTCGTCCTGGGCCTGCTCGGTCATGCGCTGGATGAGCGCGCCGCACTCGCCGCGGGTCTCGTCCTCGATCCGGCGGAGGAGCATTTCCTTCGCCTGCTCGTCCGAAATGCCTGCGATCTGAAGCAGCCGGCTGCGCTGCTCGACGAGAATGCCATTCAGCTCGTTCTCCTTCTGGGCGATCTGCTTGTCGCGGTTGTTCAGGCTCTTCTCGAGGTCGTCGAGCTTGCGCTCCTTCACCGTGAGCGTATCGAGCTTCCGGTCGAGCACGTCTTCACGCTTGTCCAGCCGGTTCTCGTGCTCCTGGAGCTTGCGGCGGGCGCCCTCGTTTTCACGCTCGAATTGTTCCTTGAGCTTGAACTGTTCCTGGCGGTACTGAAGTTCGATCTCCCTGGCTTTGTTCGTGGCCTGGAGGCGCGCGTTTTCGCGGAGCTGCTCGCCATCCTGCCGCGCCCGCTGAAGTGCGTTTTTGCCGGCGAAGTGAATGAACGCGAAGACGCCGGCCCCGCCCAGAATGAATCCCATCAATAAGTAAGCCATGTCCATATCGGCAACCCCTTCGGACCCGCCGCGGTTTTCAGGCACGCGCTATTGGGCAGCGCGTGCGTGCGGCGAGCGCGAAAACGACAAGTGCGGATCAAGGAGAAGGCGCGATTGACGTGCAGGGAAGCGACAAAGGTCGAACGGCAAAAGGAGGAAGCGCAGAGGGCTTACCCTCTCGATCCATCCTCTTCATCGTTCATCCTTGGATTTCCCAAGGCTCGATATGGCCGATGGAGTGATTGAGGAGGCGCCCGTGAAGGCAGCGAGGCTGACGATCGCCGGCGCGGCGGTCGGGAGCCGGCCTGGTGCGTCGAGGGACGCGCCGCCGCGCGCGACAGCGTGATCGTGAGGAGGCCCTGTGCCCCTTCCACGATCGTCACCACCGCGAGCAGCACCGCACCCAGCAGCACGATTGCTGCCAAAAGCGCGGTGGCCACAGCCTCCACGGTTTGAACTCCGAAGGTTTCCACGGTCATATTCGAACCCCCGCGGCCGAGGCTGATCCCGTTGTCGACGGGTCAGAGAGGCTCGCGAGATGTTGCGCGTCAAAAGGCCTGACGAACGCCGGTCATCCGCTAATCGACCGGCATCCGCGACCCCCTCGAAACAGTCGCTCGAAGGGATCGGGTACGCAAGCAATATTATCTTTCTGAAGCAGCGTTTACAACCACTGGAGGCAAGCTTGGCGGGACGTGATGAGGCTTACGCACGAGCCTGGCGCGGCGGCGGTGCAGTTGGTTGCTCACCGCTGATGACTCGCCCCGCGAGCGGGGCGGCAAAATGTTAAAACCGGCGCGGCACGCGTTAGGACACCGCGTGCAGGTGGCGCACGATGCGCCCCAGGCGGACGAAGATCACGTCTTCGGCGATGTTCGTGCAGTGGTCCCCGATGCGCTCCAGGTTCTTCGCGATCATGATGTTTGCCAGGTCCACGTCGGCTTCGTGGCGCGGCGACTCCATCTCCGTGAGCGTGTCCTGAACGATCTGGTGGTACAGCGCATCGACGACGTCGTCCCCGCGCAGCACGTGGCGGGCGACGGCTTCATCGGAAAGGTTAAATGCCTTGATCGTGTCGCGGAGCGTGCCAATGACGCTGTTGGCCATCAGCTTCAGGTCGATCGAGGCTTCGTACCCCTCATGGCGCGACAGCGGGAGCACGCGCTGGGCGATGTTGACGGCGCAGTCGGCGATGCGCTCGAAGTCGCTGTTGGCCTTGATGATCATCGTGATCATCCGCAGATCCCCCGCCGCCGGCTGGTGCAGGGCGAGCAGGTCAATGGCGCCTTGCTCGACCTTTACTTCCTCATCGTCCACCTTCGCATCACCCTCGATGACCTGCTGCGCCAGCTTTGCGTCGAGCGTCACGAGCGACTCGACGGCCTGCTCCACGTGCTGCTGCACGACCGCGCCCATGCGCGACAGGCGGCTCTTGAGTTCGTCGAGAAGGTCGGTGAAGCGATGAGACATAGGGGAATTGCCGATTTTCGATTTTTGATTTGCGATTGCAAGACGGCGGATGGCACGTTAACTGCCGCTCAATCGCAAATCGGCAATCCGCAATCGCAAATTCACAAAATCATCCGAATCGTCCGGTGATGTAATCCTCGGTCTGCTTCTGCCGGGGGTTTGTGAAGATCGTCGTCGTCTGATCGTACTCGACGAGCATGCCAAGGTAAAAGAAAGCCGTGAAGTCGCTCACGCGGGCGGCCTGCTGCATGTTATGGGTGACGATGACGATTGTGTAGTGCTGTTTCAGCTGGTGGATCAGGTCTTCGATCTTTGCCGTTGCGATGGGGTCGAGGGCGCTGGCCGGTTCGTCCATCAGGACGATGGAGGGCTTGGTCGCCAGCGCGCGGGCGATGCACAGGCGCTGCTGCTGCCCGCCCGATAATCCCAGCGCGCTTTGGCGCAGCCGGTCCTTCGCTTCGTCCCACAAGGCGGCTTTTTTCAGCGAGTCCTCGACGATCTGTTCGAGGCGGTTTCGGTCGGTGATCCCCTGAAGGCGCGGGCCGAAGGCGATGTTGTCGTAGATGCTCTTGGGGAA
>JBBSLV010000458.1:0-3404 GCA_038233535.1 Tepidisphaerales bacterium
AAGCGCAATACCGTACAAGCGCCGAACGTTGCAGGCGGCTGAAGTGTTACGAAGTTCGAACGATGAGCGCGTCGCAAGCGAGGCGGCTAAATGGGAGCAAGGTCAGTGTTTGAAGTGTCGCTGACCGGTGAACACCATTGCCGCACCGGCGCGGTTGACGGCGTCGATGGATTCCTGATCGCGCTGTGCGCCGCCGGGTTGGATGATCGCGGTTATGCCCGCTTCTAGCAGCAGTTGCGGACCATCCGGGAAGGGGAAGAACGCATCGCTTGCGGCGACGGAACCCTTTGCACGCTCCCCCGCCTTCCCGATCGCGATCCGCGCGGCGGCGACGCGATCCATCTGCCCGGCACCGGCTCCCATTAACATCCGATCTTTCGCCACCGTAATCGCGTTGCTCTTCACGTGCTTGCACACCAGCCAGGCGAAGCGCAAATCCTGCTGCTCTGTGTCAGTCGGCTGACGTTCGGATACGATGCGCCAGTTCGCCTCGTCCGAGCCAAGCAGATCGCGCTCCTGCACCAGCCACCCGCCGACAATTTTGTGCAAGTGAAGTTCTTCCTTGTCGAATCGATCGACGGGACCGACCGCCAGCAGTCGAACGTTCTTCCAGCGCTCGCGGAGTAGTTGCAGTGCGTCGGCGGCATAGTCGGGAGCGACGATCACCTCGAGCAGCTTGTCGATCGACGTGATGGCTTGGGCGGTAGCGAGGTCAACGGTTTTGTTCAGCGCCACGATTCCGCCGAACGCCGCCAGCGGGTCGCCTTCATAGGCGCGACGAAAGGCGGTCGGCAGATCGTCGGCCGTGGCGCAACCGCAGGGCGTGGTGTGCTTTACGATGCAAGCGGCGGGAGTAGAGAACTCCTTCACCGCGGCGAGAGCGCCGTCGGCGTCGAGCAGGTTGATGTACGACAGCTCTTTCCCATGCAATTGCTTCGCGAATGCGACGGAGGCTTCCTTCGGCGGCTCTTCAACGTACAGCACGGCCTTCTGGTGCGGATTCTCCCCGTAGCGCAACGCCTGACGTTTGAAGACGTCCAGGTACAGCACGTCCCTTCCCAATGTGGATGCCGAGAGGATCACCCCATCCAGCTGCGCCCCCAAATAACCGGCGATCATGCCATCGTAGTGCGCGGTGTTTGCGAACGCGCGTTGGGCCTGCTTCAACCGGTGCTTCCCGCAGGAGCTGCCCTTGTGCTCGCGCAGGTCGCCCAAGACCTTGTCGTACCGCTCCGGCGAGGTCACGACGAGCACGAACCGATGATTCTTCGCCGCCGAGCGGATCATGCTCGGGCCGCCGATGTCGATGTTTTCGATGGCTTCGTCGAACGTCACGCCCGGCTTTTCGATCGTCTGCTGGAACGGGTAGAGGTTGATGCAGACGAGGTCGATGGGGCGGATGTCGTGCTGCTGCATCGCGGCGACGTGCTCGGCGTTGTCGCGCAGCGCCAGCAGCCCCCCGTGGATCTTCGGGTGCAGGGTCTTCACCCGGCCGTCCATCATTTCAGGAAAGCCGGTGACGTCGGAGACGTCGGTGACGGGGAGGTTGCCCGTTTCGCGCAGAAAGCGAGCGGTTCCGCCCGTGCTGATCAGCTCCACGCCGAACTCGTTATGCAACGCGGCGGCAAACTCGAGCAGACCACTCTTGTCAGAAACGGAAAGCAGCGCGCGGCGGATCGGAATCAAGTCTGCCATAGGAGAAAAAAGAAAAGCGTTTGGAACCGCGGATGAACGCAGATAAACGCGGATAAATCCAGGAAAAGAGCGGTTTTCCTTCTGATTTTATCCGCGTTTATCCGCGTTCATCTGCGGTTCAATTATTCCGCGCTTGCGACCGGCTCGAACTCGATGATTTGCCTGCCGTCGTTGGTGACGATCTCCCCCACGACGCCTGGGCCGAGGACGGGCTTGATCGCGTAGACGTTGCCGTCCCTGCGGGCGGCGAAGATGGTGTCGTCCCTGGGGTTGCTGACGAACAAATCGAAGCCCGGTCCCGTGCTTTGGAACAGGATCTCGCCCGTGGCGCGGTCGACGGCCTGGATCTTTCCGTCGCGGGTGGCGAGGTAGGTATGTTTGGCATCCTCGGAGAGGAACATGCGGGCGTCCTTGGAGACCCAGCGGGCGGTGCGGTTGAACCCGCCCTTGGCCTTGTCCAGCGCGACGACGCCGCGACCAGGGACGTTGATGTATACCGTGCTGGCCGCGACGTGCGGGCTGCTGGTGATCGGCTTGCCCCCGAAATACTGCCAGTTGATCTTGCCGGTGTTGCGATCGAGGGAGTAGAGCTTGGAGTCGGTGGAGGCGACGTACACGCCGGTCTCGTCGACCTTCACGTCGCCGACGATGCGCCCGGAGGTGACGAACACCCCGCCTTCGAGCGGCCAGATCGGTCGGCGGTCGGGGGTGACGGCGTAGACGCGCCCGTCCTCCCCCCCGATGTACACGACGTTCTCATAAATCGCCGGCTTGGCCGACACCCCGCCGCGCGTCAGCAGTTCCCACCGGACGTTGGCGTAGGGACGATCAATGTCGATTGCCGCGATGCGCCCGCCGCGCGGGTAGTCCAACCCGATGAACACCATGTTCTCCAGCCCCGCCCCGGGGCTGCGCGTCGAGTAGTCAAGGCTGAAGCGGCGCTCGAGCCGGCCGTTGGACCGGTATATCTCCATCGTCGTCGCCGTCGGAAAGATGATGCGGTCTTCAAGCTCCACCGGGGGACGGAGGACACCCCCGCTGGCGCGGATCGGCGCGACGAACTGCGTGTCGCCCCCGTCGCGCGACAGCGAGTAGACGACGTCGTTGCGCGTGTACGCGTAGAGGTTCTCGTCGCGCAGGTGCAGCTCGGTAAGCGTGTCGTTCGTGAGCTTCAGCGGGGCGCGCCACTGCTGGACGAAGCTGTTGGGCGGGATGGTGCCGATCGTCGGCCTTTCCTCGGGCACCGGCTTGTCCGCGCACCCCCCGGCCAGCGCCGCGAAAATCGTTGCCGCGCCGACCAACACAGTCATGAGTTGCTTTGTCACGAGTTGCTTTGTCACGAGTTGCTTCGTCACCGGGGTGCTCCTGCCTTGGGGGGCGCTTTACAACAGGCACGTTGCGGAGAACACCCGCACGTGTGCCGACGCGCGAGCGGGCGGAAGGATAGCAAGCGGAGGCATTTAGCGTCAAACCCCGGGCGGGATCAAGACAGCGCCGCTCGCGGCGCCGGCGCACCATTACGAACCGGAATGCTGCAATAATGTGCCGCACCCATCGTTGATATGATCGACAGAACGAACACGAGGAGCGGGCATGATGCGATTCACCCACTGGGCGATGACCGGGGCAGTCCTGACGGCGATCTGCTCCCCATTATCCCTTCACGCCGAAGACCCGACGACGCGCCTGCGCCCCGACAGCGGGCAACG
>JBBSLV010000459.1:0-3385 GCA_038233535.1 Tepidisphaerales bacterium
AGGCGGCGATCGAGCACGACGTGTTCCTCATGGAAGCGTTCATGTACCGCTGCCACCCGCAGACGCACCGGCTGATCGAGCTGCTCCGCTCGCGCGTTATCGGCGACGTGCGCCTGATCCACGCGACGTTCAGCTTCCACGCCGACTTCGATCCCCAAAGCCGCATCTACAACAAGGGTCTCGGCGGCGGCGGAATTCTCGACGTCGGGTGCTATCCCGTGTCGATGGCGCGGCTGATCGCGGGCGTTGCGATGGGGAAACCGTTCGCCGAGCCGATCGACGTCAAAGCCGTCGGGCATCTCGGCGAAACCGGCGTCGATGAGTGGTCCGTTGCGGTGCTGAAATTTCCCGGCGGCATCGTTGCGCAGCTCTCGACGGGCGTGGCCGTGCAGCAGGAGAACGTCGTGCGCATTGACGGCAGCGAAGGCAGCATTCTCATTCCCCTGCCCTGGGCGCCGGCGCGCGACGGCGGGACGAGCAGGATCATTGTCACCCGCACGGGTGAAACGACGCCGCGCGAGATACTGATCGACTCGCCGCAACAGATCTACGCCATTGAGGCCGACGTGGTCGCCGCGCACCTGGCGCAGCGCAAAGCGCCGGCGATGACCCCCGACGACTCGCTCGGCAACATGCGCGCGCTCGACGGTTGGCGGAAGGATATCGGTCTTGTTTACGACCAGGAGCGGTCGAATCTGAACGGTTGACGGTCCAGTTGGTGTACAATTCCGGAACACTGGAGAATATGCCGATGCCAACGCTGACTCGATCGGAAAACCTGACGGAATCGCAACTGCTCTCCCTGCCGCACATCGGCAAGGCGGAGATGATCGACGGGAGGCTCATCGTGGCGCCAGCGGGGTTCGAACATGGTGACATTGCGTCAACGCTTCTGGCCGCACTGTACAGCTACGTGCGGCAGCACAGGCTCGGGCGGGTGGTCGATTCCAGCACGGGTTTTTGGATGCGCAGCGGCGACCTGCTCAGCCCCGATGTCGCGTTTGTCGCCGCCGCCCGATTAAGGGGAATGAAGCGCCTTCCGCGTAAGTTCTTTCCGGGTTCTCCCGACCTGCTCGCCGAGGTGCTTTCGCCCAATGACAAACCGCACGAGATCGAGCGCAAGATGATCGAGTACTTCGCGAGCGACACGAAGCTCGCGTGGCTCGTTGACCCGGTTTCGAGGACCGTGACGTTGTATCACGACGCCCGCCCCGGCCGTGTGTTGAGCGGGAGTGACGTGCTCGACGGCGAGGACGTCGTCCCCGGTTTCACGCTTTCACTCGAGCACCTGTTCGCCCAGCCCGATTTTGATTGAACGGATGGCTTCCGCCCCGCTGCTCCCGACGACGACCGCGCTGATCACGGCCGGCCTGCGCGACGGGCTGCACGTCGGGGCGCAGCTCTACGTCTCGCGCAACCGTGAAGTCGTCGCCGACCTGGCGCTGGGCGACGCCCGGTCGGGCGTGGCGATGACGCCCGACACGCTCATGCCGTGGATGTCGTGCTCCAAGCCGGTCGGCGCGGTGGCGATCGCGCAGCTGCGCGACCGGGGCGTGCTCGATTTCGACGACCGCGTGGCGCACCACATTCCCGAATTCGCCGCCAACGGGAAGGACGGTATCACGATCCGCCACCTCCTCACGCACACCGCCGGGTTGCGCCCCCCCGCGCCGGGCTGGGACGCGCGGCCGTGGGACGAGATCATCGCCGCCGTCTGCGCGACCTCGCTCCAACCCGGCTGGACGCCGGGCGAAAAGGCCGGCTACAGCGCGGCGGCGAGCTGGTTCATCCTCGGCGAGATCGTGCGCCGCATGGACGGCCGGCCCTATGAGCAGTACGTGCGGGAGGCGATCTTCGAGCCGCTGGGAATGGACGATTCGTGGATCGGAATGCCGGCCGAGCGTTACCGCGCGTACGGGGACCGCATCGGGCTGATGCCCGACACCGCGCGCAACCCCATCGCGCCGGAAGATCCCCAGCAGGACCAAGCAGCGGCGACGACCTGCCGCCCCGGCAGCGGCGGACGCGGACCGGTGCGCGAGCTCGCCCGGTTCTACGCGATGCTCCTCGCCGGCGGGGAGAACGTCCTGTCGGCCCAGAGCGTGCGCGAGCTGACGACGCGGCATCGGGTCGGCATGTTCGACAACACGTTCCGCCACGTGATCGACTGGGGATTGGGGTTCATCGTCAACTCCAACCGGTACGGCGCGGATACAGTGCCGTACGGGTTCGGCAACCACGCTTCGGACGACACCTACGGGCATGGCGGCGCGCAGTCGTCGGCGTCGTTCGCCGACCCGGCGCACGGAGTTGTCGTCGCGATCGTGTGGAACGGGACGCCGGGTGAGCCGAAGCATCAACGTCGCGCGCGGGAGACGCTGGCGGCGCTGTACAAGGATCTGGAGCTAGCTTGATGCGCGGCGTGGGCGTTTACCACGGATGCGGTTCGCGCATGTGGAAGAACCCGCCCGTCGGGCCATCGGCACCGAGCGTCGCAAGCCAGACGCTTGTCTTAGCGCCGTCCGTCACTTCCAACGCCGCCGCTTCGCCGCCCATGTCCGTCTTCACCCAGCCCGGGTCGGCGGCGTTCACCTTGATCGGCGTGTCCTTCAGCTCGTGGGCCAAGTGAACCGTGAAGGCGTTGATCGCCGTCTTCGACGCGTCGTACGCCATCGGCTTGTAGTCGTAGAACGACCACGACGGATCACTGTGCAGCCCGAGCGACGCAAGTCCGCTCGAGAGGTTCACGATTCGGCCGGCGTCGCTGCGGCGGATGAACGGGAGCAGTTCCTGCGTGAGCGCGACGACCGCGAAGAAGTTGGCGTCGAACGTCTGGCGGAGGATGTCGATGGGCGCGGTGCTCGACTTGTGCTCCCCGTCGATCGCGATGGCCGCGTTGTTGATGAGCACGTCAAGCGTGCCCGCGTGGTGCTCGGCGAGGTGTTTCGCGACGCCCTTTCGATCCGCGTCGCTCGTCACGTCGAGCTTCACAAACTCGGCCGACAACCCTTCGTGCTTCAGCTTCGTGACCGCCTCGTTGCCGCGCTTCTCATCGCGGGCGCCGAGCAGCACGTCAAACCCCTGCCTGGCGAGCTGCCGGGCCGTCTCGAAGCCGATGCCCTTGTTCGCGCCGGTGACCAAAGCCGTCTTCTTGTTGGATGGCGTTGCCATGATGCAGATCCTTCCTGTGTGCGTTGCGTGGACACGGGCGCCGCGCCCGTGCTGACACCGTTGGCACGGGCATCCTGCCTCAAGTTTACACACATTTCTGCTACACTATTTTCCGCCGCAAGGCACTGATGGGTCGGGACTTGCTCTTTTTGGAGACGGCATGGATGCCAACGGCTCTGCGATCACCGGTTCGTTCGGTCAACAACATTTTGGA
>JBBSLV010000460.1:0-3361 GCA_038233535.1 Tepidisphaerales bacterium
CGGCCATCTATGAAGTGGGCGGCAACATCCTGTGCTACTGCCTGCTCGACTCCACGCCAGCCGACGTGACGGCCACCGCTGGCAACACGCTCACGATCGCCGCGACCGATCTGGAAGTCGCCATCCGCTATTCGGACAACCAGGTGCAGATCGACCAGCCCGGCGAAGCGCTGCTCCCGGCCGACAAGCTGCGCGACATCGTGCGCGAGAGCGTTGACGACACGCTCGCGATCGAAGTGACCGGCGACAACGCCAGCATCCGCGGGCAGGACTCGCACTTCAAGATATTCACGCAGGCCGTCAAGGACTTCCCGCCCGTCCCGGACTTTGCGGGCGAAGCCGATTTCACGCTCAGCGCCGGTCACCTCAAGCAGCTCATCGGCCAGACGCTGTTCGCCGCGGCCAAGGAGAGCACGCGCTATGCGTTCAACGGCGTGCTGATGGTGGCCAAGGGCAAGAAGATCAACCTCGTCAGCACCGACGGTCGCCGGCTGGCGCAGGCCAACGGGGACCTGATCGACGACAAGCTCCCCAAGGACGGCGCCAAGGCGATCATCCCGGCCAAGGCGCTGAACCTGATGGACAAGCTGATCAACGAGCCCGACGAGACGGTCGCCTTCCAGGTTCGCGAGAACCAGATCATCTTCCACACCAGCAGCGCGACGCTGACGAGCAATCTGGTCGAGGGTCAGTTCCCCCCGTTTGAGGACGTGATCCCCAAGGACACGGACAAGATGATGACCGCCGGCACGGCCGACTTCCTCTCGGCTGTCAAGCGCGCGTCGCTGCTGACGACCGAGGAGAGCAAGGGGGTGCGGCTGGCATTCGGAAAGAAGGGGTTGAAACTCACCAGTCGCAGCCCCGAGTCCGGAGAGGCGGAGGTTAACTTCGCGTGCAAGTACGAAGGGTCGGACGTGGAAATCGGCTTCAATCCCACGTTCCTCACCGATGCCTTGCGCGTCGTCGACACCGACGAGATCAGCCTGGAGCTGACGGCCCCCAACCGCCCGGGTTTGCTGCGCGGGGGGGCGAACTTCCTGTACGTGATCATGCCGGTGAACTTGCAGTAAAAACAGGTACGATCAGCTCATGGTCAGGATTCATTTCCAAGATCGCGACACCGAACGGAAAGCACTGGGGTATCTGCTCGGTCGCTTCTCCGGTCGGGTTCTCAAGGGCGGCGAACACCTTGTGCCGGAAGCAGCGCTGGAGGCGCTGGCGGCGCAGAACATCCCCTTCACCGTCGAAGGGAAGGCGAGCTATGAGCAGCAAGTGGCGGCGATACGAGGTTCTGCTCCCATTGCAGTTCAACGACGGCCGCGACGTTCCGCCTGAATGGCTTGTTGACGCCGTCCTTGAGATCGTCCAACACTTCGGCGCTGCGAGCTACGAGACGCAACGAGTCGAAGGTCACTGGCGCCACGCCGGTACAACGTATCGAGACAACCTGGTGCGAATCGTGGTGGACGTTCCCGACACGGCGAAGAATCGCCGGCTGATGAAGGCGTTCAAGCAGCGATGGAAGACGAAGCTTGATCAACTTGAGCTGTGGATGATCAGCTATCTGATCACAATCGAATAAAACTGCGGAACCCTTTCATCGAACAGCGAATGGTAATCGGGCCGGGTACAATTGCTCGTGGTCTCAATCGGAGGTGTTTCGCCATGACAATCAGAAATGTTGCCGCCCCGGTACGAAGGTGGAGCGCGGAAGAGCTGCGAAGGCTTCCCGCCGCGCAGCGGAGCGAAATCCTGCGCGCGGCCGCCGAACTCGCCGCGATCGAATACGAAACCGATCCTCAACTGACGGCGTTCGAGGCGTTCGGAGAGGACGATCTGTATGTCGATAGCTCCAACTCCGAGACGGAGTGAAATCTGGCGCGTTAAAAGACGCAGCGAGACGAATATCGCCATGCCGCGCACCCACCGCTTCAACCCTCAGGACGCTGAACTCACCCGGTTGCACCGCGTGAAGCAGTCCAAGCTTCAACCAACGGCGGCGCTGGGGCCGGAGATGGTGAGCTTCTTCAAGCAGTCGGTGTCCAGGCGGCACACGAAGCTGTCAAAAATCGCCGAGTGCTGGGGCGCGCTGGTGCCCGAGACGCTCAACGACCACTGCGCGCTGGAGAGCCTCACCCGCGGGAGCCTGGCCGTCATCGTGGACAGCTCCTCGCACCTCTACGAGCTGAAGCAGCTGCTTCTTGCCGGGCTCGAGCAGCAGCTCCTCCTGGCGTGCAGGTCGTCGGGGCTGCGCAAGATCACCCTCAAGCCCGGCAGGTGGTATGACGACGGCGGCGCCGGTGACGGCGCGGGCGACCGCAAGCTGAGGTTTCAGTAGTCCATCAGCAAGCCGACCGCTGTACATTTCTCTTCCCGCCCCTACAATCGCTTAAACGAATATGGTTGCCACGTTGAAAAAGTCCCCGCCCGTCGACCTGCTGTTCCGCGCGTTCGCTGATCGCACGCGGCTGCGGATTTTGCATTTGCTGCGCGGCGGGGAGGTGTGCGTGTGTGATTTACAGCGCGTGCTGGGCGTGCCGCAGCCGAAGGTGTCGCGGCACCTGGCGTACCTGCGCCGCGCGGGGCTGGTGCGGGCGCGCAAGCAGGGGCTGTGGAGTTACTACACGCTCGCCCCGGCGCGCGACGCGGTGCACCGCAAGCTGCTCGAGTGTCTGGCGACGTGTTTCGCGCACGTGCCGGAATTGGCGAGCGACGGCGTTCGTCTGAAACGATCCAAGTGCACGCCCCGCTGCTGCGATTGATCAATTTTTTTTGCCCGGATATATTCGCCCAGGCGGATGCAAGGGAAGGATTGATGATGAAGAAGCGCGTGTTGTTTCTGTGCACCGGCAACTCCTGCCGCAGTCAGATGGCCGAGGGGTGGGCGAAGCATCTGAAGAGCGGGGAGATCGAACCCTACTCGGCCGGCACTGATCCGCATGGGATGAACGCGCGCGCGACGGCGGTGATGGCCGAGGCCGGCGTCGATCTCGCGTCGCACCGCTCAAAGCACGTGGACGAGCTGCGCGACGTGCCGTTCGACTACGTCGTCACCGTGTGCGACCACGCGAACGAGACGTGCCCGGTGTTTCCCGGGAAGGCGAAGCGGCTTCATGTCGGTTTCGACGACCCCCCCGCCTGGCGAAGAGCGCTACAAGCGAGCAAGAGGCGCTGGATCATTACCGGCGGGTGCGCGATGAGATTCGCGCCTTTGTCGAGCGGTAACACTTCACCCCTCTGCAACGTTTTCCACCGGCAGCGGCGGCAGCGTGCCGGTTTTTAGCAGCGTGCGCAACGCCTCGGCGATCGTCGCCGTCGGGTCGTGGCCACGCAAACGCAGCGTGCGATACACGCTCATCAG
>JBBSLV010000461.1:0-3350 GCA_038233535.1 Tepidisphaerales bacterium
CTCGTGGGCATCAGCATCACGCAGGCGGAGAAGGAACTGATCCGCAACACGCTGAAGATGGTCAACGGGAACCGCGAGCAGGCGGCGAAGATTCTGGGCATCGGGGAGCGGACGCTGTATCGGAAGATCAAGGAGTACGATCTGACGTGAGGAAGCAATGGAACCACCAGCCACGGGGAGCAGAAGCAAACTACGGTTGCAGCGGGCGGGTGGCGCGCATCAGCCGGTCGCGCACGGCGGCCCATTCCGGTCGATCCGGCGGCATCTCAACGTAAATCGCCCCAAGCCCCATCATGTCCAGCTCGCGCAGCACGCCGTAAAGGTGGTGCGCGAACACAGACGGGGAAGCGGGCAGGGCGATCGATGGTCCACGCCGCTTGACGTCGCGTCCCGCGCCGAGAGTCACGAATCCGCAATTCGGGCGAATCCCCATCGTGTCACGCTGCCGAGATTCGAATCGGTACGCGGGCGTGCGCGGCGCGTAATGCGTCTCGTGCTGACCGGGTGAATTCGCCGGTGTGCTGACTTCAGTCAGCATGTTCCCCGCATCAACCGGACCGATGATCTTCTCGATCTGCTCCCGCGTAATTCCCCCCGGTCGCAAAATCTTCGGGCGCGCCAGCGTCAGATCGAGCACCGTGGATTCAATCCCCACCATGCACGCCCCTCCGTCAAGCACCAGGTCGACGGACGATCCCAATTCCTCTCGCACATGCTGCGCGGTCGTCGGGCTGACGTGGTTCGATCGATTCGCGCTCGGCGCCGCGACGGGTCCGTCGAACTTCTGGATCAGCTTCAGCGCCAGCGGGTGGTTGGGCATGCGCAGCCCGACGGTGTCCAACCCCGCCGAGACCTCCGCCGCGATCGTCCGATACCGCGGCAGCACGAGCGTGAGCGGACCGGGCCAAAACTTTTGAGCCAACCGCCGCGCCGTGTCCGGCCACTCCGCCGCGTACAGCTTCGCCATCGCCACGCCGGAAATGTGCACGATCAGCGGGTTCGTCGGCGGGCGACCCTTGGCGACGAAGATCTTCCGCACCGCGTCCGCGCTGCGCGCGTCGGCGCCGAGGCCGTAGACCGTCTCCGTGGGAAAGGCGACGAGCCCGCCGCACCTGAGGATGTCTACCGCTTGTTCAAGCAAGACGTTCGTGGAGTAGAAATGCGGCATCCTGCGTGGCCAACAACAAGGTGGCGGACTGTTTCTCGTGCAACTTCAGCACGAAAGGCCATGCCCGGCGGATGCAACCCTCGACTGCCTCAAGAGGGCAATTACCGATCTGGAGCAGGATGACACGCGGTGGCGCGCCGTAAACGGCGACCCTGGCCCGAAAGTCTTTATCCTTCGTTACAATGGTCCAGTTCTCGCGCTTGGCCAGCTCCCAGATTGCCGCATCGTCCGCCGACGCCATGCTGAAATCCTGAACGTGCGAGAGGTCCGCGCCCAAATCCATTAATCGGTGTTTCAAACCCGGCGGAAGGTTCTGGTCGAAGAGGAGCTTCAACGCGTGTTCCCAACCCAGCTCATATGCTTGTCGGCAGCGAACGCCAGGCACGCCCTGATATCGTCCGGCGTGAGATCGGGAAACTCTTCAAGCAGCGTTTGCTCGCTCGTGCCGCCGGCCAGGTACTCCAGCACGTCGTAAACCGTCATGCGCAGTCCCCGAATGCATGGCTGTCCGCTCCGCTTGCCCGGTTCGATCGTGATGAACTTGCGGTAGTCGAAAGGCTCGCTCATGGCCGGATTATACCCTGCTGCGTGAGCCATGCGATTGTCTGCGTCGCATCCGAGCAGATCAAAAACACCTCCTGCACCGTTCCCGTCCCCGTGTACAAGCACTTCAGCCCCGACTCCGTCGGGTATTGGATCTTGAAGCTCGGCGGGGTCTTGCCCCGGCGCACCTTGATCCGCCCGGGGACGATGCGGCTCACGTGCGGGCACTGCTTGATGATCCGGTCGAGGATTGCATCGAGCCCGCCGACCCGGCCGTGTTGACGCTTGATCCTGCCGAACTTCATCGCTCGATTATACCGGCCACGCTGCTTATCATCGCGCCGCGATCAACACCCCAGCGAAGGAGCGTTTTCACATGGCAGACAACCAACCCCTCAACGTCGGCGAGCCGGCGCCCGATTTTGAGCTGATGAACCAGGACAAAAACAAGGTGAAACTCTCGGATTACCGCGGCAAGAAGAAGGTGATGCTGCTGTTTTACCCGATGGATTTCTCGCCCATCTGCACGCAGGAGCACTGCACGTTCGGCCCGGCGTTCGACAAGCTCAACGGCCCCGATGCCGAGACCGTCGTCTTCGGCGTCAGTTGCGACAGCCCATTTGTCCACGCGGCGTTTCGTAAGCAATACAATATCCCCTACGACCTGCTGGCCGACGTCACGCGAAAAATGGCGAAGGACTACGGCATGTTCGCCGGCGAAGAGCCGTACAACTGCACGAAGCGCGGGACGGTGGTTATCGGCAAGGATGGCAAAGTCGCGTTCTACCAGGAAGTCGCGATGAAAGACCCGCGCAGCGTCGAAGACCTGGAGAAGGCGTCGATGATCGACGACCTGCTCGAGCAGCGCGACAACGAGGGCGGGGAACGCATCAGCGCGTCGAGATAACAAATTCGCCACCGATGGGGCGCCGATGAACGTCGATGTAAATGGATGCCTTTGAATCGGTGTTCATCGGCGCCCCATCGGTGGCTCAATATTTTTTGTGACAGGTTGATGGTACGAATCGGCCCCGTTCATTTTGACCAGCCGTTCTGCCAGGCGGGGCTGGCCGGGTACAGCGACCGCGCGATGCGGCTGGTCGCGCGGCGGCGCGGGTGCCCGTACGCGGTCACCGAGGCGCTGCTCGACGTTATCCTCGTCAACGGCGGCCAGGGGCTGCGCAAGAGCATCGACATCAACGACGAGGACCATCCCGTCGCCGGTCAGATCATCGGCAGCGAACCGGACACGATGGCGCGGGCGGCGAGCCTGCTTCAGCAGGCGGGCTACGACGTCATCGACCTGAACTTCGCCTGCCCGGTGAAAAAGATCAAAAACAAGGCCCGCGGGGGGCACATGCTCATCGACGTCCCGCGCGCGATCTCGATCCTCAGGGCCGTCCGCGATGTGCTGCCCCCGCACGTGCCGACCACGGTTAGCCTCCGCCGCGGGTTCGACGACTCGGCGGAGAGCGTCGAGCGCTTTCACGAGATCGTCGAGACGATGTGGCAGCTCGGCTTCGCCGCCGTGCGCGTGCACGCGCGGACGGTCGATCAGAAATATGCCGGGCAGGCGCGCTGGCCGTTCCTGCGCGACGTGAAGCAACGCTACCCGGATCGCACGATCATCGGCAGCGGC
>JBBSLV010000462.1:0-3333 GCA_038233535.1 Tepidisphaerales bacterium
GGACATGATGTACGCTATCCAAATCAAAAGCGCAATACCTTACAAGCGCCGAACGTTGCAGGCGGCTGAAGTGTTACGGTGAGGTTAAAAACCTCCGCAAAGCGTCCTCGACATGATGCAGGGCTCCCACCCGAGCATCTCCGGCCGCGTGCTGAAGCTCTTCAACCTAACCGGTAAGGCTGACATTCTACTGGAGCAGCTATGACATCAGATGTTGTGGTTACGCCGCTGACGGTTGGCGGCAAACCCGCCGATCGAAATCTTTGGCATCGATCTGGAGGTGAGATCAGCCTCGGATGCACACGCTGCCCGGAGTTGAAGTTCTGCGGCGGGTTCAGCATCCGTGCCGGGGCGTGGGACTGTCTGTCTCTGTGCTGCGGCAGCCCAAAAACATGCCGAAAATACGTCTGCCCGAACCAACGTCGTTATAGCAGGCTCGTGAATGAGGCCGGGGGTCTCACATTGGCACCGTATCGGCGAAGCGTTGCGCCGATGGGCGCTGTTCCGGAATACGTGCCGTATGTTTTTGATGCCGGTGATCTCGCTGGGCCGCTTCCTCTCGCGACGGTCGCCATCTCCCTGTATGCGCTGATTAATCATCGCTCCGGACTGGCAAAGTTCAGCTCTCGCCAAGAGATGCTTGAACGGTTCAAGATCGACCCGAACGCGCGCGTCGTCATCACGGCTACTGGTCCGGACCGCCGCGTCGAGAATTTCTGGCACATCATGCGGTCGAAGAAGACCGCTGAATCGCTTCGTCGACTGCGACCATCTCTTATTGCGACCCCGAACTTTTCAATGCACGCGAACACCGTTCGCCACGACAATACGCTCAGCATGTCGCGCATCGCGTATTGCTTCGAGGCATTCTCGGCCGCCGGGCTGCCAGTAGCTCTGCATGCTAACGGTCGTGCGGACTTCGACTTTAAGCGCTGGGCAGACTACCTGAACGAATCTCCGGGCATCTACGCAGTATCGTACGAGATGGGGACCATCGGAAAGTCATCGGTACGACGCGCCTGGCACGCCCAACGGCTGATTGACCTTGCTCAAAACGTGCAGCGGCCACTGACGCTGCTCCTTCGCGGCGGCGCGGTTCACATTCCAGCGCTCTTGCAAGCCTTCAGCCGCGTAATCCACGTTGACACGTCGCCTCACATGAAAGCGAAGAAGCGGCAGAGCGCCAGCCGTCTCCGCGGCCGCATGACTTGGACTCAAAGCCTGACTGGGCCCGGTGAAACAATCGACGAACTCTTCTTGCACAACGTTCGGGTTCGCCGCCGGGCGATCCGCGATCTGCTTCACCCGCGACATCCGTCGGATTCTATTATGCCCGAAGTCGCACCGGACCAGGCCGTGATCGACTCTTAACTGAACGCCGCGAACTGCGCCGGGCTATCATGTCTTTCCGATGACCAAATTCGCGTTTTCAGCGCATCCGCCCACGAAAAGTTCAACTGGTGTCCTGTCGCCCCGGGATGATAGGACACCGATAGAACGCTTTGTTGCCGCCATATCAACGCTCGACAGCGCGTTGGCGAAGCAGCTTACATCTGAGCAACGCGGCAAATTTTGCCCACTATTTTCGTCGATCACCGGATAGCTTGATTTTCTCCTCACCCCCTTCAGTCGGTTCCGCCCGCGGGATCAATCTTGGCTTTCGTCAGTCGCGGGGCCGGACGCGAAGGCGCCTGATTGAATCAGGGACAGGGAAAGCGCCTCGTGTGCGGCGTCGGCGGCGGCGGCGGAGAAGTGTTTCGCCCGCGCGCTGCCGCGCTCGCCCAGTGTAGACGCCAACTGCGGGTCGAGCAGGATGGTTATCAGCGCATCGGCGAGCGCGCCGGGGTCTTCCGGCGGGACCAAAAGGCCGGTCCCGGGCACCAAGACGTCCGGCACACCGCCCACCAGGGTTGCGACGGCGGGGACGCCGGCGGCCATTGATTCGAGCAGCGCCAGCGGCAAACCTTCACTTCGTGAAGGCAAGGTAAAGACGCGCGCGTCGGCAAGCCGCGACCGCACCCCGGCTGCGTCGAGCTCGCCGGCGAATTCCACCGCGTTCCCGATTTTAAGTTGCCGGGCCAACCGCTGCAGTTCCGTGCGAAAGGTCCCATCACCGACAATGACAAGGCGCGCCTGCGGCACATGGAGGACAACGCGTGCGAACGCGCGGAGCAGCACGTCGTGCCCCTTCACCGGCAGCAGCCGCCCCACCGTCAGAATTACCATTGAGCGGTTCGACACGGGGACATGCGGCGAGGGCGTCGCGCTCCAGAAGTCGAAGTCGACCCCATTGGAAATGACTCGCAACCGCCCCGGATCGATGCCCGGGTACGACCTGACGCGCGCCGCGGTTGGCAGGGAGACGGTGGTGATCGCGTCGGCGCGAGGAAGGAGGCGCGGGAGGAGGTCGCCGTCCCACCGCGTCGGGCGCAGCACGTCGCTGCCGTGGACCGACAGGACCAGCTTGTAGCGATAGAACGGCCGAAGCAGGAGGAAGTAGATGCACTCGCACGTGACGTAATGCACGTTGACGACATGCGGGCGGTGGCGTGAGAGGGCGCGCGCCAGGTTCACGAGCGCCCGCATCGCGCCCAGGAGGGAGCGCGGCGTCGGTACGGCACGGCGCCGCCGCAGGCGGGGGAGCACGTAGTGCTCGTCGGTTGCGTCGGGGCTTGGGCCCAGCCACGCCACGACCACCGTGTGTCCCTGTGCGCGGAGATGGTCTCTGAGTCGCTTCACCACGACCTGCACGCCGCCAGCCTCACGCGGATCGGTCACCGAGTAGAGCAGCATGCGCAAGCTCACGCGTTGCCTCGCGGCTGCGGGGCGCTGTCGCGCATCTCTTCGCGAGGGTCACGGTAGAACTGCGGAAAGACAGCTCGACGGAACATGCCCAGCGTTTCACGTGAGGGCGCATCGAACAACGCACGTGCCGCGATGCGCCGCGCAGCGGCCACCTGCGCGTGCGGGGGCATCATCGCGCGGCGGATGCTCTCGCGCAGGAACGCGTTGGCCACGCCGACGCGGCGCATTTCCGCGGCGTGCTTTCGGTACAACCACATCCTCGCGTCGTGGTTCGCCCCGACCGCCAACGAGCGGCGCTCGAGCGTCCGCGGGTCGTGATAGCGGATCAGCGGCTCATCGATGAAGTCAACTTTGAAGAACCGCGTGATGCGCAGCCAGTAGTCGTAGTCCTCGATAGCGGGCATTCCTTCATCAAAGAATCCCACGGTCGCGATCACGTTGCGGCGGATCACCGCGTTGGAGCCGCCGCCGTGGATCACGTTGCGCAGCAGCATCTTGTCGTAGACGTCGCCGCGGTGCTCCGGGCGA
>JBBSLV010000463.1:0-3330 GCA_038233535.1 Tepidisphaerales bacterium
CAACGCCGGCCCCGGCGACACGATCCAGGTGGAACTCACGAAAGGCGGCATGCCCCAGACGATCGTCTTTGAAGCGCCCCATCTCGAGCGCCCCGCTCCCAACCTCGGGCAGATCGCCGGCGGACCCAACGACACCGCCTACGACTCCTCTGGCCGGCTGCACGTCGCGTTCTACGACCGCGCCGACAAGGTGCTGAAGTACGCCGTGCAGGAAACGAGCGGCCAATGGTCGATCCTCCAGACGATCGACAACAGCCACATGGCCGGGGAGTACATCTCGCTGGCGCTGGACTCCAACGGCTTGCCCGGCGTCGCCTACTACGAGGGCAACAACGGGGATCTGAAATACGCCAAGTTCCATGCCGGCGCGTGGGAGGTCGTCACGATCGATTCGGTGCAGAACGTCGGGCTGTACCCGTCGCTCGTCTTCAGCCGCAACAATGGGCCGATCATTTCGTATTACCACCACGCGAAGAAAGACCTGCGAATGGCCGTGTCACAGGTGGGCGGGTTCGACATCGTTACGGTGGACTCCGCCGGCGACGTCGGGCGCTGGAGCAGCATGGTGATGGACCCCAACCGCACCGACGCCAGCAAGATGGCCATCGCCTACGAGGACACGAGCAACGGGGACACGAAATACGCCATCCAAGGCAGCACGGCGGCGTTCAACATCGCCTTCGTCGACGACATGGTGCAGGCGGGCGGATATCACTCGCTGGCGTTCTACGACGAAACCGGCGTCCCCGGGCCGAAGCGGTACCGCGCCTCGATCAGCTACTACGATGCCGAACACGCCGACCTGCGTTACGCCTACCACGACGGCAACGTGACTTGGGCCAGCCAAGCCATCGTGTCCAAAAACAACCAGGGGATGTACACGCAGCTCTTCTATGAAAACGGCGTCCGCGCCAACATCTTCTACTTCGACCGCACAACCCTCACCGCCAAGCGCGCGAAGAAAATCGGCAAGCTCTGGACGGGCACCGAGCTCGTCACCGGGGGCCGCGAAATGTCGGTGGCAAAAAAGACGACCGGAGAGCTAGCGTACACCACGCTCGACGAATCTCTGCCGCGGCTGGACGTGCAGTACCTCGGCAGCTAGCCGGGGAAATAAAGCGGAACCTTTCGACAACCCAACGCCGCGAGAATTGCTCCACATTCTCATAGCGGCATGGCCCGCTTCAGCGGCCATGTCTGCGTTTGTTCACGGGTCCAGGCGGAAGCCTCGCGCGGGGGGGGCGGGTTGCAAAATCACGTTAATTTTCAGAACGTCCTGGTGATTGGGCAGTATTAGTTCTCAGCCCATGCATTTAAGATTGTAAACATGGGTTGAAACTCGTGCTGCGAAAGACCGACGAGACAGGCATGATGTGATGAACCCGTTCACCGACAACCGCCGCCACATCACGCGCCGCGCCCTGTTCGGGCGCACCGCCACCGGCATCGGCGCCGCGGCATTGGCGAGTCTGTTCAACGATGATCTTGTTTCAGCGGCCCTCGGTTCGCCGACGGCCGCGCCGTCCGCGGCCGGCGCGACCCACCCGCTGGCGAACGGCCCGCACTTCGCGCCCAAGGCCAAGCGCGTGATCTACCTGTTTCAGAACGGCGCCCCGTCCCACGTCGATTTGTTCGACTACAAGCCGACGCTGAAGCAGTGGCACGGCAGGGAGATCCCGCCGGAGGTCGGCCAGGGAAAGCGCTTCAGCACGATGACGGGGACGCAGAAGTCCAAGCCCGTGCTCTCGGAGATCAGCACCTTCGCCCGGCACGGCCAAAGCCGCGCGTGGGTCAGCGACTTCCTTCCGCACACCGCGTCGATCGCCGACGAGCTGTGCTTCATCAAGTCGATGCACACCGGCGCCGTCAACCATGCGCCCGCCATCACGTTCTTCCTCACCGGCGGGGAGCAGCCCGGCCGGCCCAGCATGGGGTCGTGGCTCACCTACGGGTTGGGCACAGCCAATCAGAACCTCCCCGCCTTCGTCGTCATGACCAGCCGCGACAAGGAAGCGTCCTGCGGGCAGATCTTCTACGACTTCTATTGGGGCAGCGGCTTCCTGCCCAGCCGGTATCAGGGCGTGAAGTTCCGCGGCAGCGGTGATCCGGTGCTGTACCTCTCAAACCCCGACGGCATGAGCGCCGATGTCCGCCGCGGCATCCTTGATGACATCGCGCAGCTCAACGAGATGAAGCTCGCCGAGTTCGGCGACCCGGAAATCGCCACGCGCATCAGCCAGTACGAAATGGCCTACAAGATGCAGACGAGCGTGCCCGAGCTGACCGACCTGTCAACAGAGCCGCAGGCTGTCCTCGACATGTACGGCCCGGACGTCAAGCGGCAGGGGAGCTACGCGTACAACTGCATCATGGCAAGGCGATTGGTCGAGCGCGGGGTGCGCTTCGTGCAGCTCATGCACGCCGGCTGGGACCAGCACCGCAACCTCAACTCGCAGTTGAAGATTCAGTGCACCGACACCGACGCCCCCTCGGCCGCGCTCGTGAAAGACCTCAAACAGCGCGGCCTGTTGGATGACACGCTGGTGATCTGGGGCGGCGAGTTTGGCCGAACCCCATTCCTCCAGGGCGACATCAAGGACACCGCCCAGTGGGGCCGCGACCACCACCCCTACGCCTTCACCCTCTGGATGACCGGCGGAGGCATCAAATCCGGCATGAGTTATGGCGAGACCGATGACTTCGGCCACAACGTCGTCAACGACCCCGTCCACGTCCACGACTTCCAGGCCACGGTCCTGAAACTCCTGGGCATCGACCACGAACGGCTGACCTACAAGTTCCAGGGCCGACGATTTCGGTTGACGGACGTGCATGGGAAGGTCGTCAAACCGATCCTCGCGTAACGTGCGCCCGTCAACCGTTGTGTCGCGCGCCCCGTCCGAATAGCCCAAACCTCCATTGGCTTCGTTTCGTCGCCGCCGTTGCGCCCGCCACGCCTCAAAACCGCGTTTCCACATCTCGACGGGGGTTTTCGCTCGTTTTCCGATGGCTCCGATTGGCTTCGTTTTCGCCCGCTTCCCGCGCCCTGCCCTGCCCGCGCCGGTCCCGACAAACTGACGCAATTTAGCCGAAACCGGAAGTTTTCGGAAGTTTTGGGAGACAACCCCGGCCGCGCGGACCGGCACCCAGTCCGCCGCGTCGTCTCAAGGCTTCGTCTTCACCTGTCAAAGAGCCGGCGCGCTCGCCCGCCCTCAACCCGTCGAAGGGCCCGTCCCGAACTCTCCGAAGGGACGTGCCGCGTAGCGCGCCTCTCTCCCCCCGGCTTGTGGGCGCGGGGGGGGGCGCGGGGGCGCCCCCCCACCCCGCCGC
>JBBSLV010000464.1:0-3329 GCA_038233535.1 Tepidisphaerales bacterium
AGATCGGGCAGCTCGCCGCCGTTCTCGGGGCTGACGATGAGCCGGAAATGATGCCGGTCGTCGTGCCAAGCCTTCGTGAGTTGGGCGGCGTCGAGGCCGTCCTGGGCACGGTCATAAAACTGGCCGCGGTCGCCCTGCTCGCTGGTGCCGTCGCGTCCGAGATAGCGCACGTGGCGGGCCAATGACGCGCCGCTTTTGGACGCTCCGCCTCCCTTGCCGGATCGTCCGGCCGCACGGCGGCGGGGACCGTGCCTCACCACCAACGCTTTGACGATGACGCGCTGCCGGAAGCCCCGCCCGGTGCCCCGGCCGGCCGCACGGTCGCCGGCCTTCACCGGCCGCTGCCACCCTTTTCCCAGTGCCTTGCCGAGCAGCTTGGTCAGGCCCGCCCCGCCGCGCGGCCGGCCACCGGTCTTGCCGATCTGGTCGGGATCGTGGTTCTGTGGGTCCGCCATGAAACCCTCAACGAAAGGTGCCGCGTCAGTGACGAAAGTACCGACAAAAACAGAGGTTAGAGATCGTTCGTAAACATCGGCGGTCACTCGATCGGTTGACCTCTCCGACACCGTTAGCGCCTCATCGCTGGCACCTGCAAAGACTTAAGAGCAGTTCGTTCGGTCCCATGTCGCTGGGATTGCTCGGGGAAGACTGGATTCACCGACAAAAAGCAGCCGAACCGGACCTCTTTATCTTGCACTCCAACAACGCTTTTACACCTACGCTATCATACGACGTATTACCATGCAAGATGCAGGGCTTTCGCATGTAGATTTCTGATCCGCGTTCTTGAGCCGCAACGGCAGGTCGTGCGTCGGGACGTTTCGCGGCAACCCGCTTGGCGCTCCAAAAACCGTAACAAGAAAACTACATGCGCAGGCCCTGATGCAAGATGTCCGCGCGGCGACGCGCACGGCGTGCAGCACCGCTGCGGCGGACGGACAGTCACGGAACGAATGCAGCCATTGATGGCCGCGCCATGCGGCCATCGATGGCGAAGCTGAGGAGCCGATCGACTCTCAGTTGTTGATGAAGCGATGGGTCTGCCGGTTGGAGGTCGCCAAAGCGACCGCACCGTCGATGAGCCCGCCGATGAACTGGGGGATGAGGAAGGCGAGCCAGAACCAGCCGACGTAGTCTCGCGAGCCCAAAGCGAGGATCATCAGGAGGAGTCCGGCAAGGAAGTAAATCAGCCACCGCGCGGCAACGAGGAACGTCACCGATAAGATGACGGGGACGGCCAGGATGGCGACGACGACCAGCCGCAGCGCCAGCACGCCGGCCGAGAACCTCGTATCTCGCGTAGCTTCCGACATCTCGCGCTCACCTATAACACGCCGCGACACCACCGCGTCCGACGCCCACCGCAACGCGCGATCGGCGTTCGATCGCTGATGCGGCAGACACGAACGGCGCGGGCACGTTTGCCCGAGGCATAATGTACCAATCTGCCGAACAGGTCGAAATGCCTCTCGTTCAAAGGACGGACACCGGTTCCGATTGCAACGGCAGCCAGGCCGGCCGCGCCGCGAAAGCGACGTGGCCGACCTGGCTAGTGTTACGCCGTGCTAACACGGGTCATGCTCAATACTCGTCGGGCAAAAGAATGGTAGTAGACGAACGATCGGCCTCGGTGATGACGTAGAACTTCGTGCCATGCCGATCCCGGTAGACGCTGAACAGGCGCAGGCCCTCGCGGATGGCCGACTCGTTCTCGGCGCGGTCCTCTGCGCAAAGATCGCCCCAGTCGCCCACGAAATGCCGGGTGACGGCGGCGAGCACGTCTTCGGGATGCAGCGCGTCGAGCGCACCGGGCGTCGTGAACAGCGGCGTGACGGGGATGGCGTAAATGTCGTTGCTCATGGTTTGGAGTCTCCGTAGCGGTTGAGGCAGGACTCTTTCAGGCGTCCAGCGGCGCGATCAGGCACAGCGCGGTAAGAGCCTCGATGACGGCCTCTTCGTCAGGCAACGCGCCCGTGTCGTCGGTGTTCTCCAGTTGCCGTTCGTCGTGCTCGGCGAGCCAGCCGTAGACGCGCTCCTCCCATCCGTCGGGCAGCGCGTTGCAATTGACGGCGCTGCCGATCAGCGCGACGCGGATGCCGTCCAGCGCGGCGTCGCGTTCGCGGGCGGCGTGGTCGGACTCGTCCAGAATCGGATAGGCCGCGAGCCGCGCGAGCAGGCCGTCGAGGACGACGAACGCCTCGCTCGGCACGTCCCTCTCGTCGTCACGATAGACGCGCACGGCGACCTCCCGCGTCCAGCCGTGGGCGAAGTGGATGCAGGTCAGCGGCACGACGTCTCCGCACCGCTCGAACGGGGCGAGCGCGGCCGCGATGAGTTGGGCGTTCGATTGGTCGATCAGACCCGAATCGCGGTGGCGGAGGACGAACAGGCCGAACGCCTCGGCGTCGTCGGGACGCTCGACGTCCGACCACGCGAAGTCGCGCCGACGGCTCCAATTCCCGACGAACTCGGCCGGGTCGAGGTGCTGTTGTTCCGATCGTTGTGCGACGCTCATGATGCGCTCCCGTGTGAGTGAAAGGCCCGCCTCGGCCACACGGCCGGGGCAAGGCCCGCCTTGCACCGGCGTAGCCGGCGAAGCGTCGGCGGGAGCTGCCGGGTCAAGGCTTCGAGCGGTCGTGCTAAAGGAGTAAGCGCAGGGTGTGGTGGTGCGGCGTGTGAGCGGCGACGAACGAGAATCCCGGAGTGTCTGCCGGCGCAACGCGGCACGCGCGGCTCATCGCAGAAGCCGGGATTGTCGCGAGCGGCGCGTGCCGGCGGGCGGACGATTCGAGCGGCCGTGCCAGTTGCTGCAAGACGAGGCGCACGCGCCGCCGGCCTTGACGCGGCATGGCCCGCCGACGCACTTGGTGGCGAGCACGCGGACCGCTCACGGCGCATCGGTTCGTGGATAAAACCGTTGCATTATGAACGGCGACACGCGCACGAAATACGGTCGCCGGACGGGCTGACCCGCACCGGCGACCTTCAACGTTGACCCTTACAATCACTCGGCAGTGACAAGTTCACCATCGACCGGCTCAACGCCTTCGGCAGACTCATCGCTGGCGACGGTAGCAGAGCCGTCGTCCCTACCGTAATCCGCTTCGCCAGACATTTCTTCCGATGAGTCGGCGACTGGCGGCGCGATCCAAACGGGCGGCGGTTCGACTTCAACGTTTACGTGCCGCGCGAGCTTCGCCAACGCCTCGGGATGCGGCATCGTGAAGGTGTCCCGCTCGCCCGGGTCGCCGATCGGGCACCCGTCCAACAGCTCGGCGACCTGTTTGCGTCTGCCCGCGAACATCGTGTCGATCGCGTCCAGCACCGCC
>JBBSLV010000465.1:0-3323 GCA_038233535.1 Tepidisphaerales bacterium
GGCGACGCGCCGGCGAGCGCTTCGTCCATGCGGACGGTGGACACGTCGATCGCGCTCGCGGCGGCCGGTCCGTCGCCGGCGAACAGCGACGCGCTGCCGTGGTTGCCCGCGTCGCCGGTGAAGCGGTGGATCGTCGCCGTCCCCGGCGCGTCGGCCAGCGCCTCGGCGTGCGCGCGCACGCGGTCGGCAAGCCCATTGCGGCGCAGGTTCGCTTCCAGCCGCGCGCGGTTGTCCGGCTGCGGCTCGAACGAATCGACGCGACCGGATGGGCCCACGCGCTGCGCCCCGATCATCGTCAGGTATCCGATGTTCGCCCCGCCGTCGACGAAATGGTCGCCCGGCCGCAGCAGCCGGCGCATGACGCGGGCGGTGTCCAGCTCGTACAGCCCGAAGGCCATCGTGCAGTCGGGGTAGCAGTTCAGGTCCAGGTCGAGCGTAAGACCGTCGGGGGTGCGAAACAGGTCGCGTCGCGCGTCGGGGGATCGAAACCGCCGGACCAAACGCGCCAGCCGATATCCGCCCCGCTCCGTCGGCGCGATGCGGGCGTACGCCCGAAGGACGAATTCAATCAGTCGCGCGGTCGGGGAAATGGGCATGCGCTTGTCCTGCTCCCTCATTCGACGTTCGATGTTCGACGGTCAACGCCGAAATACAAGCAAATATCCGATCAATACTCAAACGCATCCCGCGCCATGACCATCGGGCGGTTTTGCCCGATGTTCAGCAGTAGCCCCACCGCCAGGAAGCTGGCGAGGAGGCTGCTGCCCCCGTAGCTGACGAACGGGAGCGTCACGCCGGTCACGGGCATCAGCTTCATGGCGACCATGATGTTCAGAAACGTCTGCCCCGCGAGCAGCGCGACCACGCCGGGCGCGACGAGCTTGCCGAACGGCTCGCGCGTCGAGCTGGCGATCTCCAGTCCCGCCGCGAAAAGCACGATGTACGCGCCCAGCACGACGGCGGCGCCGAAGAAGCCGAACTGCTCCCCGACGAGGGCGAAGATCATGTCGTTGTGGCGTTCGGGGACGCGCTTGCCCGCGGGGATGTTGCCGATGCCCTTCCCCCCGATCCCGCCGGAGCCGAAGGCGATCAGCGCCTTGTGCTGCTGGAGCCCGGTTTCGCGGAGCATGCGGGGGTTGGCGTCGAACATCGCGCGCACGCGCTCGCGCTGGTAGTGCTTCACAAACTGCGGCGCCAGGCGCAGGACCGGCACGTTCGGGCAGCTCGTGCACACGCCGACGACCTGCCCGCTCACCTGGTCGTGCACTTCGTGCTCGCCCGCCAGCCACAGGAGCGGCACGACAAAGAGTCCCATTCCGACGACGGCTGCAAGATGCCACAGCTTGGCGCCGGCCACGAACAGCATGGCGAACAGCACGGGGACGAACGTCATCGCCGTGCCCAGGTCCGGCTGCTTGAGGATCAGCGCCAGCGGAACGACCGCCAGCGCGAACGGGGGAAGCAGCCCCAGGATCGTGCGGTAGTTCGAGCGAAAGCGCAGGTAGCGCGCCAACACCATGATGAACGAGATCTTCATCAGCTCCGCCGGCTGAAGGCTGAAGCCCCCGAAATGGATCCAGGCGTACGCGCCGTTGACGTTGCGGACAAAGGGAATCGGCGTCTTGCCCCCGATGGCGGCGCCGAGGACGGTGTACATCACGAGCAGGAGGCTCAGCCCGTAGAACACCCACGCGAAGCGTCCGATGATCTGGTAGTTCACCGCCTGGAACGCAAGCATGCACGCCAGCCCGACGAACAGGAACACGAGCTGCTTCTGCCCATCGCCCGGCTCGTCGGCCCAGACGCTGACCACGCCGATCGTTACCAGCACCGCGACGGCAGCCAGCACCGGCCAGTTCGTGGCGATCGCGAGTTGCTGCCACAGTTTATTCATAAGAGTGCTGAGTACTGGGTGCTGAGTGCTGAGTAGGAGCAACTCAGTACTCAGCACTTCCCTACTCGTACAACATCGCCGCCACGGCTTTGTCCGGTTTGTCCGGGGGCATGATCAGCCACAACCCGTCGCCGGGTTGCAGCGTGGCGGCGCGATGCGGGATGGTGACGTTGATCAATCGGCGGTCGCTGCCGTCGGTCAGCGCGCAGCGGACGAGCCGGCTGCGCGGGGCCAGCGCGGTCTGCGTCGTCTCGACGACCACGGCCTGACGGGCTTCGCCCGTGCGCCACGTCGAGAGCACCCCGCGCCGCTTGAACGTGCTGACCATCGCCAACAGCGCCGCGACGGTGACGAGCGCCGCGGCGCCCGTCATCAGCTTCATCAGCGGGGGCGGCGTCATGCGCGCCGTCCATCGGCGCGGATCCTGGGGGTCGACGTAGATCGGGATGGTGTCGCCCGAATGCGTCGGCACGTCGCGCCCCACCAGGCGCTGGACCCCCAGCACCTGGGGCTGGCCGTTGAATTCGAATTCAAGCGTCGCGGAGTCCTCGGGCCCGATGGGGCGACCCTTCACCCGCGCGCCCCAGAGCCACGCGACGGCGTCGATTTTCGTCCCGCTGCGGATCAGCCTTGCGTCGTGATTCCACGTGACAGTCTGCTGCACGGCAAGCCACGCAGCGGCGGCGACGAGGCCGAGCGCGACGATCCACCAGAAGTGCACCCGCGGCTCGTGCCACGCCCGGCGCGACGCCGCCCGCGTCACCTCGCGCGGCGCGGGCGACGGCGCAGCAGGCAGCGCCGCAGAACTAGCGCGCCCGTGAAGCGCCGCCGCTTGCGGCGGGATCGGCGCGCCAGGCGCGCCCGCTTCGAAGTTAGACCGATCCCCCCCGCTCATGGCGCCACACTCGCGATGTTCGGCGCGCCAGCCTGAAGGTAACCGTGCCGGACACACGCCTCGATCAACCCCCGCGTGACCCCCGTCGCCGCGTACCCCCCGCTCCCGCCGTACTCCACCATCACCGCGAACGCGAGGCGCGGGTTCTCCGCCGGGGCGTATCCGATGAACCATGCGTGGCTGATCGTCTTGCCGTCCTCGCCGAACCCGCGATACCACGGGACAAGCGGGTTGAGCTTCTGCGGGCTGCTGGGCTCGAGGACCGTGCGCCGGATGCGGCGCCGCTCGTTTGTGCATTCGTGTACGAGGCATCGCCACGGCGTCTGTTCGAGATCGGGCGCCGGCGCTTGGCACTTCGTGCATTCGTACGTCAGATCTCCGTGTTCGTCGCGGATGGGCGTGCGCAGCGGAGCGGCCTGCGCCGAACCGGTCTTGCCTGCGACGCGAACCGGCGAGTCGATCAAATTGTCGGCTGTCCCGCCCGGGGCATAGACGACGTCGACCATGCCCTTTTTCGCCGCGAGGATCGCCGCC
>JBBSLV010000466.1:0-3307 GCA_038233535.1 Tepidisphaerales bacterium
GCGAACAAAACGGAGGGAACAAACCGGGGGAACAAAACGGCACCGGTCCAATACCACAATTGGACCTGTCCCGTTTTATGGGCTCCGCGCGAAAGCGACTGCTGACAACCCCGTCAAAGACAAAGAGTTGAGGCTTGGGGAAGTGCCATTCGGACCTGTCCCGTTATCTGGTTCCAGAGCCAACTGCCGCCGCGCGCAGCGATTGATAGGAAATTTGATTCCGCGAGGGCGTGGGTGGAGTGGCCGGGGAAGAGGGGTTTTCATCCCTCGCGGGTGTGCGGTACACGTTGGATCCTTCCCCGTGTCAGCATGCCTGTCACTCCTTCTGATAGACGATCAGGTCGGAACGGTTCCTATCCGCCAAGGTCACGCTCAAACCCCGCATCAGGTCCGCGCCCTTCAAGCGCTGCTTCGCATTCGTGCTGTCGTAGGAAACTTCGTAGATCGTCTCGGAGTTCAGGCCGCGCAATCGAAGCTCCGCCGTCGGGTACGGGCTTTCGTCATGCCGGAAGATGAGGATGCAGCCTTTGTCCAGGTCGGTTCGATGGTACTGCGACGCCATCCAGTCGGTCTTGCGCCGCGAGTAAGGTAGCAGCGGATACCAGGAGCCGATGAACAGCTCGCGCACCTGCCGGTACCGCCCCAGCAGCTCTTCGGCCCGTTCGATATCGAAATCGGGCGCATCGGCGATCCATCCCACGCAGAGCGACGACGCCATGGTGGAATGAAATGAGTAATCGTCCATCCGGTTCACATGCGACACGAACACGTTGTTGGGCAGATACTGGCTCAGCCCGAAGATTTGCCCCTGATCCACATCATTCTGGAACCAGTAGTCGCTGTCCTGATGGAGGTGCATGCGCATCACGGTTTCCAGGTCGATGCGCCGCCCGCCGCTGGCGCACTCCTCGCGCAGGCTGTCGGGATATGTTTCGGCGATGCGGTCCCAGTAGGCGTACAGCCCCTCGACGTACTTGATCTCGGTGATGCCCTGCCGGTCCGGCGCGTCGTTGTGCCGCCAGTAGTCCAACGGGTCCATGTTGAAGTCCTGCCGGTAAACGTCAAAACCGGGCAGATCCATGAACTGCTTCACGATATTGAAAAAATACTCCTGCACCTCGGGCAGGCCGAAGTTCAGCAGATAGATGTCCTGCGGTCTATCGCCGCTTGCCAGAATCCATTCGGGATGGTTCTTGTGAACGTCCGTCCCCGCCATCACGCGCTCCGGCTCGAACCACAGGCCATAAATCATGCCCTGTTCCTTGGCCGCCGCCGCGACAGGTTTCATCCCGTGCGGGTAATTGTCCTTGCGCGGCGTCCAGTTGCCCGCGCCGTCGGGCCAGCCGCCTTCGAACCATCCGGCGTCGGTGATCACCGCTTCCAAACCCAGCGGCGCATAAGCATTGATGATTGAAATCTGGTTTTCGGCGGTCGTCTCGTTGAGCCAGTAGCCGCCGCGGGTAAAGCACGTGTTGCAGAAGAGCGTCGGCAGCGGCGTTTCGCCGCTTTGTTTGGCTGCGTAATGCTTGTAGATGAGCTGGCGGAATTGCGCATTGGTGTCGAGCGTCTCGCCCGGCTGGGAAAAAATCAGTATCCGCGGCGAGCGCACTTTTTCGCCGGGATGCAGCAGGAAATGCGTCTTTTCCAGGCCCGCCCTCAGGCGCATCTGCCGCCGGTCCGGGCACTCCAGAACGGCCTGCCACTGGCCCGACCAGCCGACGGCCATAATCACCGACGCCTCGGCGGTTTCAATCTTGAAGAAGGGCAAATCCTTGTTGGACGAGCGGCCTCCGCGGGCGCTCATCGTTTGCACCGCCTTGTCATCGACCACCACAACGGCCGGCTCGAAGTCGTCCGGGTCGTCCAGGGAACCGTTCGTTCTGTGCAGGCGATAAGGCACGTCCTCGCTCAGCGGCGAGCGAAACGTCACGTCCGCCGCCTGGATGTCCGCGATGATGGGCGTGTCTTTGTCGCCGATGTTCTCGAAATGAAGTATCCAATCCACCGCGGGATAGTCGCCGAAGCGCACCACTTCCCAATGCACCCGCAGTCCGGTCGCGGGGTCCGTCCAGACGGTTGTCGTCTTGGTCCGGTCGGCATCGAGTTTCTCGCTGCGCTGATCCTTGTCCCAGGTGTCGAGAAGATCGCCGCTCGATTTGCCGGCGTATCTGAATGAGAACGGGTAAGAATTCGTCGACAGCTTATCCAGCCAGTCGGCCTTCTCGTCCATAGCGGCCACCGCCTTCTCCGCCGCGCCCGCCACCGCCGCCACCTGCACGATCGCCGCGATCATGCCGGTCAATGCCGCCAATCTCACTCGTCTGTTCATTGTGTCTCTCCTCAATCGGATTCTGCCGCCTCTTATATTACGGCGTCGTGATGAACCACTTTCGTCTCTCTGGCGACGAACCAGAAAGAAGAAGAGGATGAGCAATAGAGGATGGAGTACGGCGACTCCGCGCCGCTGTGCTCCCTCCGCTACGCCGCATCCTCTTCTTCCAGCGCAACGAGCGCTTAGCTTACCTTACCGACGACGGCGCAGCATCATCAGGCCGCCCACCGCCAGCAATCCGAGGCTCGGCCGCGAGAACGGTTCTCATCCCGACGCGCGTGATCGCGTGTGGATCGACCAGAAGCACGGTGATGGATCGCTGCGGAATCGACGATAGCGCGGCTGCTTTCCCCATCTGCGTTTCACGCCCGGATCACGGCGCGTCGTCGCTCGCAACACAAAACCGGCGGCGCACTCGAAGGGCGTGGTTCCCGTTAAGGGTTTCCTCGACCACTGATCAATCGACCGCTTGAACGACCCGCTGCGCCCTTTACTTAAAACCCCAAGGACCCGGCAGCGGGGAACGAATGGAAACGTCGGTACGTATTGTCGAAAAAGGGATGGGAATAACTTGAGTCTTCGTACTGCGGGGGTGAACGAATTGCTCCGGCGCGCCATTCGGATTATCTTTCGCCAATGGCGAAGAAGGGGACGAAGGGCAAGGCGACCGCGAAAAGCGATACCGAATCTGCGACACCGCCGCGAGCGGGCAAGCCTTCTGCATTGCTCGACACGCGCGTCGTCTACTGCGGCGACAACCTGGAGCAGTTGAAGAAGCTCCCCGACCGCTGCGTGGATTTGATCTACATCGATCCGCCGTTCAACTCCAACCGCAACTACGAGGTGTTCTGGGGCGAGACGAAGGAGAAGCGCAGCGTCGAGGACCGCCACGCCAGCACCCAGGCCTCCATCGACTACATGCGGCCCCGCTGCGTCGAGCTCGCCCGCGTCCTCAAGAAATCCGGCAGCTTCTAC
>JBBSLV010000467.1:0-3304 GCA_038233535.1 Tepidisphaerales bacterium
CGAACAGCCAGACGGGCGCGGCGATCAACGCGATAACGAGCGGCGTGAGCCACCATCGCCGCCGCCGCCGATCGGAGACTGGTTTACCCGCATCCGCTCGGGCGCTCGTGTCGCTTGAAATCATCGCGCTCCTTCTCGTCGCCGGAGCACTATGGGACGAAAGAAAGAGAACATGAGTGTCACGCAGAGCGTCTAACGCGGGGAATATCCGCGGGTGAAGCCGTAATCGGTGCTCCGACGGAGCGCCGTAAGACGCGCTCGGTCAAGCGCATCATCTGGCGATGACTCTCGGCCAGACTGGAGGGCGTCAGACTTACCACGTCCTCAAGCTCCATCCCCCACGAGAAAAAATCGAGCAGGTCTCGAGATAGTTTCCGGCGTTTGACTGCCTGGAAATTATCGAGCGTAAAGAAGTCTTCGGCGGCTTGAGCGTGCGACAGCGCGGAGCATTTCAACGCCTCGATGACGCCGATCCCCATCTCCGCGAGCCATCGTTCCAGCACCTTCTTTGTCGGGCTGACCGATGCCAGGGCGTCCACGATATTGGTGCTGGATCTCATCGTTTTGCTTTGTGTTTCAGCAAGGCCACCTTACCGGATGCATGCTGAAAGTAATGAATCTCGCTGCCGTCACGTCCCCGATGGTACACCTTCGCCCAGCGGCCCGGAAGCAGGTTCCGCAAGACATTGAGCAATGCCCGATTCCGCACAGGATGCCGCTCGACCGCCCCGGGTGGGAGGGCGGGAGTCCAGTGCGCAGGAACCGCTGGGGCGTCTCGCCAGGACGGGTACAGCGTGAGATGCTTCATACTCCCACCCAACCTGGCACGGGCGCCCGCGCGAGCCGGTCAGCGGATCACGCGAGCCCGCCAACCAGGACCGCACCGAAGAGTGTTTCAGCTCGAATCTGCTTCTCAAGCATGGCGTACCTCCGTCGCCCTTATTCTACCCTGTTTGGCGGCGTGAGCGTGTAGATTCGGTCGGCGGCGAGCAGGATGTCGCCATTGGCGAGGCGCGCGGCCTTCGTCTCGGCGGTCTTGGACATCGCGAAGTGGCCTGCGGCACGGGGGTTGGCTGGGTCGGACAGGTCGTAGACGGAGATGCCGCTCCGTCTTGCGTACAGCCGGTCGTCGATCACGGTCAATTCCACGAGATAGGAGCCCATCAGTCGCTCCAGCGGCGTGAACTCGCGCCGGCCGAGCAGCTCGAAGCGGGCGGTCGTCGAATCCAGGCTGACGAGGCGGTAGGTCGAGATGGCCTTCTCGTCGGCGCGGACAAACAGATCGCCGGCCAGCGTGTATCTGTCGTTCGAATTGAGCAGCGTCAGCCGGGCTTTGAGCAGCTCGCGCGGCGGGAGGTCTCCGAACTTGATCAGCGGGATGTCGAACGTGACCCGGCCGGCTGCGTCGGTTTTCTCGCTGAACTGAAACCATCCGACGAACAGAGGTCGGGTTGCGGTCGATCCGACGGCGGGCGCGTCGGGATTTGAGAGGTCAATGACAACCGTGCTATCAATCGCGTTAACGTAGAGCGTGTCGCCGTGGTGGAAGCTCCGCACGTTTCCCTGCGATAGCAGGTGGGGCGCCAGGTCGAGCCGATGCAGGACCGGGTCTGCCGACGTGCCCGTGAGATCGATCGTCAGCAGCGCCGTCGACAACACCTCCAGTTGGTTCTGCCCCGCCTTTTCGATCAGCTTTGATCGCTGCGCCAGCAGGTACGCGCGGTCGGGATGTTCCGGCCGCCAGAACATGACCGGGTTCAACGCGTAGGGGATGTTGATCTTGTCCTGAGGCTCAACGACTTGCCCGTAGCGAATGCCGTTCGGCGTCGTCTCGATCGTGCAGAACTTCACGTTGACGTGGCGGTCCCAGTTTCCGCTGATCGTGTCGTGCATCAGCGCGACGCCGCGCGTGCCGTCAAATGCGAGGTTGGCGACGGTGTGCTTCGCCAGCGGCAGTTCGAACTGCTCCTTGACGTTCAGGTTCGATCCGACCTGGAACGCGGTGGCGCCGAACAAGAGCATGGCGACGCCGCCCAGCGACCAGTGCATCGCCTGGCAATCAGCCGCGACGCGCCAGTCGCGGCGCACCACCACCCAGGCTGCGATGGCCGCGGCGATGCTCCCCCCGAGCATCGTCGCGGCGAAAACTGTCCATTCGAGCGGCTCGATGATGACGCGCCACCGGCCCGGCAGCGGCAGGAGAAAGGACCAGCCATCAATGACGGGGGCCGCCCCGCGTCTGAGCGTCACCGCGTCATTGTTCAACAAATTCAGGGGGCTGAGAAACGAGAGCGGCGCCAGCACGACCGGCAGAAAGTAGATCACCATCGCTACCGCCACCGCCAGCAGGGCGGCGTGGGTTGCCTGCCGCACGAGGCAGCCGAGGAGGAACGCCATGCTGAAGACCAGCACCACCGTGAACGTATGCACGCCCAAGGCCCCGCCCACCTCATCCGATTGGTAATGGCGCGTGTCCGAAAAGTACATCATGGCGAACTGCAGGAGCATCGGGACCGTGCAGGCAATCAGCACGGTCAGTAGTCCCACGACGTACTTCACGCCCAGCCACGCGCCGATGCCGATCGGCCGGGAGCGCCAGAAGAGATGCAGTTCATCGCGCAGGTCGCGGGTGGTCGAGCCGATGGCGACGAAGATCGCCAGCAACGCGCCCAGTAGAAAAACCAGTGCGGGGGCCGCGTCGGAGTAAAACTCCGGCGGCATGGTGGACATCGGACGGTAGTAGCGTCCGGTCGCCTCGATCACCGGAAACCCGCAGAAGATTGCCAGCGCCGCGATGAGGAACCACCGCTGCTCGCGATATTCCTTCCAGACGAGGGAAAAAGTCGATCGCATCATGCCACTACCTTTCCGGGCTTGCCGATTCGACGGGCCGCCCACAGCCAGACGAGTGTCACCATGCAAACCTGGATGGCGATGACCACGGCCGGAAGATCGGCGCCGTCGATCAGCACCATCAGGCCGAAGGGACTGAACACGCCAACCCACTCCACCTGCGTCAATCCTTCAAACACCGGGAGCGGAAGCAGGGAGCTGAGCACCATGATGAGAATCCAGACCACGACCATGCCGATGCCCGCCAGCCCCGCCCGCGCCTCGCTTGGCTGACGAACGCCCGCGGCGGTGAGCCAGGTGAACATCGAGACCGCCAACCCCAGCGCCGTCGCGTAAATCTCGATCAATTCGGACCACGCCATCTCACGATCCCCCGCGATCAGCGCCGCGAGAAGCGCCGAGACGATAATCGGCGCCGCGCACACCGCGCCGCCGACGAGCGCCTTGGCCG
>JBBSLV010000468.1:0-3299 GCA_038233535.1 Tepidisphaerales bacterium
GACCTTCCAGCCGAACGCCTCGTCGATCATCGAGACATTGAGCGCGGGCATGCCGAGTTCCGCGGGCACACGAACGACGGCGATCTCGCGGCCTTCGTCGATGTTGGCCTGATCCTCGACGCGGTCCGTGACAACCGCGCCGGCAGCGGTTTGGACGTCGTCGCCGGGCTTCATCGCGGTGGCGTTCACGGGCCACTCACTCGCGAACGCGGCGGGGTCGGTGATGCGCCCTTGCGCGAACGCGAGAGGCGCGTAAACGCGATTTTCGCTGATGTCGAAGTCCTGGCCGTACTTGGTTTCCCACGCTTTGCGCAGCTGAGCGACCCGGCCGTCCAAGGTTTCCAAGTCATTCTCATTCAGATCATCATTGCCGATGCGGTTGCGGTCCATGTCCACCAATCGCTCGACGACGTCATTGAACCCGCCCCGGGTGAACGCCGCCTCGGTTATTGAGGCCAGCGTGTCACGCATGGCGCCGGCATGGGAGATGGTTCGGCCGAACGTCGCGCCTTTGGGCAGGGCAGGGTCGGTGGCCACGATGGGCACGACCGTCACCACGCCGACGAGCGCCGGATTGGCATTCTGGTCACCTCTGGCGGCTGCCTCGTCGGGGTTCGCATCCTTTCCGGCACTCTGACTCTTCCACGGCTCACCCGGATCGCCGGCGTCCTTGGGCACTTCGAACGTCAGCTTCTGCGTGTCCGCGGGCTTCTCCCCCTTCTTGAGCGCCATCGCGAGCTGCGCGTAGTCCTGCTTGGCCTGCTCGACGCTCTTCTCGCCGGTGACAATGTCATGGGCAAGGTTCAGGGCGATCAGGTTGTGTGCCTCGCTGTCGCAGCGGGCGGCCATCGTGCCCTTGGTCCGCTCCACGATGAGGCTGCCGTCGAACATGGCCAGCTCGTCAAACTTGTCGGATGGCACCATGTAGTCAATCACGTGCTCCAGCGTGTCGAAGTGCTTCACCGGGAAATGATGGGGAACCTGGTGCTTGTACGCGATGATCGTCTTGTACGGGCCTTTGTTCTCCCAGACGAGCCGATCCTCATTGATTCCGCCCGGTTCCCCGTGCTTCTTGATCGTCTCCATCGCCGACTTCTTGGCGACCTCGGGCCAGTCGGCGACGATCTGCTCGGCGGATTGAGCGTTCGCAGGGTCGCGCTGGGCGGCGGGCTGCGCGTCGGCTGCGGGGTCCGCGCCGTAAATGTTGGTCGTGCTGATGAAGCCCATCCCGGCGACGGTCATCGACGTGGCGGCAATCAGGCTCAGGTGTTTCTGACGCATGGCAAATCTCCTTCGGCTACACCCCCAGCCGCGCGACATGCGCGACTGGCGGGCTGTGACAATGGTTACAAGCGGAGCGTCACTGCAACAACGGTGCCGCCGGCGCGACGAGAGGCAAATCCTTACGCCGGCTTCCGAATTTCCTTGTCGGGAATGGCCCTACCTTGGGGCCAGTGGCGAAAACTCGTTCAGATGCGGCCACGCACGCGTCGGGGATGGGGATGGAAATGCGAGTCACGACGGCACGAAGACGGGCGAGGACAGCCATGATGATCGAGCTTCGTCGGGTTTGATCGCCTTACGGCTGCCCGCTCATCGGCTGCGGCATTTGCTTGCCCCATGCGATCAGCTGCGCCGCGAGATCCTTACTTGCGTCCCGGCGGGTGAAGGTTGCGGGTGTCGGTGGGGAGCTTGTCGGCATGCAGGTCGGCCCACATGGCGGCCTCGCCGTCCAGCGGGCTGTTGATGTTGTATGCCTGGTAGGCGAGCATTTCTCCGATGCGGATCACCAAGTCGGCCAACCGTTCGCCGGCGGTCCAGTGGTCGCCGATGCAGATCGTCGTCGGGTCGATGTTGGGGTGGAAGATGGGGGTGAGCAGCTTGCAACGGGGGGCGACGCGGGGGTAGTCGCGCGTCAACTGGATCTCGGCGGTGTGGAGCAGGCGCGGCGCGGGGCGGCCGCCCCGACCGGGCTCGAGGCTTTTGACGCGATACTCGATGCGATAAACGTCCGGGGGATCGCCGTCCATCGCGGTGATCTGAATAGGCTCGAAGTTCTTGAACGTCGCTTTCATCTGTTCTGCGTCGGCCAGCAGCCGGCGAGTGCGCATCGGGACCATCCCGGCCGGCGGGGCGGGAGCGATGCGCTCGGCGGGCGGAGGGACGACCACGTCGCCGCCGCACTTCTTGCAGTGCGCCTTGCGGCCCGCGAACGTCGTCGGGACTGAAAACGATTTCCCACAGCTCCCGCACGCAAAGTTGATCACGGCATTCCCCCCGGCGTCCATTCAAGCCACACCATCGATGACACGAGCCCCCCGACGACCACGCCCAGCGCCGACACGCCGGCGGCGATGAGCAGCAGCTTCATTCCCTTCGTCCGCCGGCGCTTCAACAGCTCGGCGAGCGACGCGGTGAGCACGATCAGCGCCATCGCGCCAAACGCGAGCAGCCCGAGCACCCCCCCGGCAATGCTCGCGGCGAGCATCGCATGGCCGACCGACCCCGCGCGGGGCGCGGGAGGCGGGTGGTCGGTGGTGGATGGTGGACGGCCGAATCCACCTCCGACTTCCGACCCACGACCCACGATTATTGCGTTCACCTGCGCACATCCGTACGCCGAGCACCCGCGGTTCTCCGTCCAGCACTGGGCGTGGAACGTCAGGCCGCAGGCGGGGCAGGTGGTGAGCACGTCCTCGGTGTTCGTCGGCCACTGGCAGATGCTGCACGTGCCGCTGGGCACCGGGGCCGAGAGCGTTTCGGGCACGACGGAGAAGACGAGCCCGGCGACGGTTTCGCCGGAGTCGGCATTCGTCGATTCGGCCGGGACCACGATTTTCACATGGCACTTGCGGCAGGTGACGACGCCGGTGACGGCATCGTCTTTCGCCCAGAGGCACACGCCGCAGACGCAGTTGAACACGATGCCCGAGGGGGACGCGGTCGTCTGGAATTGCTCCAGTGAGGGCGTGGCGTTCGCGTCGTTGCCGACGACGACAAACGTCACGCGCACCTGGCCGAAGCGGATTTTGTCACCGGTCGCGAGCGGGCGGCGCTCGCGGACCGTGCGGCCGTTGACCCGCGTCGCGTTGCGGCTGCCGAGGTCCGTGATGAAGAACTGCCCGTTCGCGCGCTCGATCACCGCATGGTGGCGCGAGACGGTGGGGTGATCGAGCACCACGTCGTTGTCCGCGCCGCGCCCGACGCGCAGCGCGGCGTCGATCGCGGCGCCGGTGGCGGTGTCGGAGTTGTTGATGACCGCGTGTGCCATGACCGTGATGGAAATCCAAAAATCCGAA
>JBBSLV010000469.1:0-3279 GCA_038233535.1 Tepidisphaerales bacterium
GAATGGGGCCGGGCGCACCTGAGCCGTAACACCAGCGTCCGTGACCTCGAATAGTGGTCTGACCCTCACCCGCGCGAACGAAAAGCAGCGAACGATTCATCGCTTGACGAGGAGGCCTTCATAGTGGCGGGTTATGCGGCGGCCGGGCGGCGCGGCGTTGGGACCGCCCCGCACTCCGGGCACCGTCCGGGGCTGGCGCGGACGTCGTAGCCGCAAGAGGGGCACAGGCCCGCGGCGACACGGAGGCTCGACCGCCTCAGCCGGCGGTCGACGAGTTTGCTCGCGGTCGCCACGGCGAGCAGGGCGGCCACGAACCAGTGCGGGACGATCAGCACGCGTGCACGATACCCAGCACCGGGGTCGTTGACGCTCTGGCCGGCGAACCCGAAGCGCCTGAACGCCGGCCGACCGACCAGCATCTGCTCCAGCGGTACGGCCGCCGCAGTGCTGACGCCCAACCCGGTGGGTGCCCCCGTGGGCCCAGTGCCGAACCGCATCACGCCCACCAGCACCTGCCCTCGGGAAGACTGGACACCAAACGTCGCGCCGCCGTTATCAGTGAACGATATGGCGTCGCTGGCGAAGTAGCTCCTCACCCAAAGCGCAAGCACCAGCACGCACAGCACCAGTGAGAGCGCCGCCGCGAGGTTGACCAGCCAGCGTCTCATTGTTGGAGAGGATCTCCGCCGCATAACAGTTAATAGGCCAACTACGGGGACGCAATCCGTTTTTGAACAGCAACGGGGAGCAACAACGTGGACGCAATCGATTTTTCGACACGGCTCGTCGAATATGGACTGCGACACTGCGACCCCGTTTTTTTCTCTGATGAGGCCCCCGGCATCGGCCGGGGTGCGACGGGGCGGATCATGTCGTGCGCGGCGCGCGGAGGCAAGAAATAATTTTACGGGACGTTCGTCACTGGTTTCACGGCGGCCACAGGCGCGCAAAGGGAGTTACGACAATCCCGCGGCGACGATGCAATTTGCGATGCATTTTCGGGGCGTTTCGGGGTCATGGGAATTTGTCGTGCGCGATTGTGGGGCAAAGCGCGCACGAGCGGGGGTGGAATGGGGCGCGTCGTGCGCGCCCGCTGGACGCCCGCCCAGGGAGCGGGGGACGATGAGTCGGATGCCCGACATGCACGAGCGCGAAGGTGCCGCATTTGCGACGAGCGATTCGCGCGCTTCCGCCGCGCGGGGGTCAGCTCGCACAGGGGTCGAGAGCGGTGCGCCAGCTCATAGCCGTCGGCGGGAGCCGGGGTGCATTTGTTTCGGGGCCGCAAATCAACGAAACGAAGCCAATCGAAGCCAACGGAATTTCAGCAAAAGCGCTCCGCATTGCGCAGAAACGAGGTTTTTACACGGGCAGCGCGTTTCGGGGGTGACGAAACGAAGCCAACGGGCGCGGGCGCCGGGGGGGCAACCGGTTGGAGGCGCGGCCCGGGGAAATTTCGGTTGCGCTTTTTCAAAATGGGCTGCGTCCCCGTGTTCTTCTCATCGAACACGAAGCTGGGGCCTTTCCCCACCTGGCAAACCATGCGCAGTTGTGCAAACGGTCGCGCAAAGGGGTTATGGGAATCTGCTTGGATGCGAATCTTTTGCGGCGTTTTCGAAACGTAATTGAAGGGAGAAACCAGGGAGCCGGAATCGGGACTTGGTGACGCAGCTGTTACTGGCGGGTTCCTTTGCGGACGATCGTTTCGAAGGTCTTCCAGATGATTTTGATGTCAAGCCACCACGAGCGGTTCTCGACGTATTCAATGTCGTAGCGAATCCACTCCTGAAAGTCGCTGCCCGCCCGGCGGGTGCGGCGGACCTGCCAGAGGCCGGTGATGCCCGGTCGGACGCTGAGCCGCGCTTCGCGCCACGGGGGGCAGAACTGGTTTTCACGGTGAGGGCTGGGGCGCGGGCCGACGATCGACATGTGGCCGACCAGCACGTTCCAGAACTGCGGGATCTCGTCGAGGTTCAGCTTGCGAAGGAACTTCCCGACGCGCGTGAGACGGGGGTCGTTCTCGATGTAGAACTGCGGGCCGTCCGCCTGGTTCAGCTTCTTCAGCTGCTCCTTGATTTTCTCGGCGTCCTTGCGCATCGAGCGGAACTTGAGGCACCCGAATTCGCGCCCGCCGATCGTCTCGCGCTGGTGGGCGAAGAAGAACGGACCGCCGTCCTCGATCCAGATGGCGAGCATGATGAACGGATACATCCAGACCGTCATGCACAACCCGACGACGCTGGCGAAGAGGTCGAAGAGGCGTTTGAACGCGCGATCGAGCGGAGTGACGTCGCGCGGCGCCGGATCGGCAGGGGGGGCGGTGGGCTCGATGGCGAGCCATTGAATTGCCTCGGTGGCCGGCTTGGCGTCGGGCGCGTCCCATACGATGGCTGGGCCGATCACGGTCTGCCCGTCGTTGACGTCCCGCCCCGCGCCGACCCACACGGGGCCGATGAACTTCGCGCCGGGGTCGATTCGCGCCTGTGGGTCGCGCCACACGTCGCCCGTCGCCCGCTGCGCGCGGACGATCGTCGAATCCGGGCGCTTCCACTGCGGGAGCAGGCCGGTGAGAAACGCCGCGACCTCCTGATCCGAACCCTGGTCGTACACGTCTCCGTCGATTGAGTGGGTGACTCGGTCGATGCGCGGCGTGAACCGGCGCAGCCGACGCCAGCCGGTCAGCGGGTCCGGCGCGCTTTGCCACAGCTGCGCCACCTCGCGCTCGGGCGTGAGCACCACGCGGGCGAGGTGGTCGGCGGCGTCGTAGACGCGCTGGAAGCGGACGAACCGGTCCATCTCGTCGGTGACCACCCGCTCGCGGTAGGCGCGCTCGCGCGTGTCGTGCAAGCGCACGAACAGCACCTGCGGCTGCACCCAATTGAGAATGTCCATCAGCGGCGCGAGCTTGAACAGCACGAGCGACCGGGGATCGGTCAGGAGAAACAGCTCGGCGTGATGGACGATTTCGGATGGTTCGCCCTGGCGCACCACCTGCACGCCGTGCGCGGCCCAGAAGCGCGTGTGAAGCTGGAACGGGTCGAGCCCCCAGATCGTCCGGCTGGTGCTGCGGCGCACCCCGGGCGGCGCCGGCAGCGCGGGCGCGCCGGCAGCAGAGGGGGCTGGGGGGCTATGCAGAACCGGACTGACCATTGCGCGGAATCTCCCTATCCATCTCTTTCGACCAGAACCCCGCCGGGACTGAGGAATCAGCGGGATCCGAGCGAACATGATAACCACCGCCGGCGTTAACGAGAACGCCGCGGCCACAGTAACGAACAGTAA
>JBBSLV010000470.1:0-3275 GCA_038233535.1 Tepidisphaerales bacterium
GGGTGCCAGCGGCACCCACCACGGTTCCAACGACCCAACGGACGGAGTCGGTAAGCGATAAGTGGACGCATCCAGATGGCTGGACGGTTTGGACCCTGAAGAATAAGGGAGAGGAGGAATCCTCGGATTACGTGAAGGCGTCAGCACGCGGCGAGGGTCTGGGCATTCGTGAGGCCGACAGCATCGATGCGACGGCGACCGGGAAGCACGGACTACGGTACAAGTGGAATTGCGATGAGTCCACACCGACTAAGCGTCAATTCAAGTGGACGGCGACGCTAAAAGTGACCAATCAAATCCAAGGTTGGGCCGACGACGGCGGATTGGATCCCAAAGGGTGGGCAAAGACCTACGCTAATGGATCGGTGCAAGTCAGCGTCACGCCGAGCGGCGGCGGGGACAAGGAGATAGCCGGTTCGGTGGACGCTCAGAAGACGGAATCCGAACCGGGCGGCGGTCAGTGGCGGTTTACTGTTGGAGCAACGCCAAACGTATCGATCCCGGTTCAATACAACGTTGATGCGTGGAGCGAGAGCCACACCGAGCCCTATCCCACCTTCGGGAACTTCTCAAGTGGCGATATGCGCTGGGTTGAGGCGCTCGCGCAGTTGACGGCGCACGCTGAAATAGGATGGACCGGTTTCGCAAAGGGGCCACAGTACGCTGATTTTACCTCAGCGCTGGAGGGGTTCACATTGGAATTACTGCCTTCTACTGTTCCCTGAGCGCGCTCGATGGAGAGGAGATGAGATCTATGAAGCCAATCATTCCGGTGCTCTGCCTCGCGGGAGTTGTTGCAAGTTCGGCGGTCACCGGGAACGCGGCTGCTCAAGTCGCGCCGACGACATCTGTCGCAGCCGGGGAGGGCGACGCGCAGGCGGCCAACGCGGCTCGTGATCGCACGATTCACTTGTGGCGGCAAGCAGCCGAGGAAGCCCAGCTCGAGCCGGAGTTTATCGAGGCCACGGCGCGGCTGACTGACCAGGCGTGTGCGAAGGTCGCTGACCCTCACCTGTCGCAAACGGACGCACAGGTGCGGGAATCGCTCCGCAACCTGATTCAAACGATCGCATCGCCCGCCGCCGCGAGAGAACCTTCCGGCAGTTACTGGGTCGCGTATTGCATCGCCGAAGCCCTGGCGCGACCCGTGGCAGATGACCCCGAGATGATGGCCAAGGTGGTTGACGAACACCTCAAGTTGTTTGACGAGGCTACCGCGAATCTGTCCGCTGGGTTACTCGATCGGATTCCGCCCGACCACAGGGACGGATGGGCGAAGAAACTCGACGGGGGAAAAGCAACGTTACGCGAAACGGTGCTATCGCGTATCACCGCACTGCAACGAGACGTGCTGTTTCCCGCTTTCAAGCGCCCCCTCGACGAGAAGATGAAGACGGACATCACCCGTCGGCTCAAACCCGAAGCCGCGTTCCCTGAATTTCGAAATACGAAGGACTTGCGTAACGTCGATGACCTTGTCGAGCGCGGTATTGCCAACTTTTTCAAAATCGCGAGTGACCTGAGCCTGTATGGCTTGTCCGCCCCACAGATTGAAGCTCGTTTGACCCCAACCAAGTACTGGGGGTACATGCTGTATCGGGGAGGCATTGTTTATCGAGCTGTGTGGCCGATCTCGATAACATTGGGACCCGACGGTGAGATGAACGAGGCATGGAAAGACCATCTCCCGGCGATCATGCAGCAATTCGATAAGCCGCATGATCCGACTTCTGGATCAAAAGAGCCGTGACCTCGAACTTCACCATTTAAAGGAGAACGATGCGGCGACGAATTATGACTACCATTGTCGCGCTTCTCGTCTTCGTGGCATCGATCCTCGGTTCCTTCGGCGCAGGATTGGCAGCGACCGAGAAGTCGGTCGTCACCTCGATCAAAGATGGGATCGAAGGGGATGACCCAGTCGCGCGGGGGAAGGCCGTTGGGGCCATCCGCGATCTGCTGAAAAGCGCCCCCCGCCACGCGCCGCAATCCCTGGCCGACGAGTGGATGCCGGCGCTGCGGGCGGCGGGGATGCACGCCGAGGCGGCGGAGTTGGCGCTGGCGGGGACGTTGGCGCGGCCGCGCGTCAGCCCGCTGGCGGCATCGCTCCAGAAGAGCCGGGCGGAGGCATTGCTGGCGTTGAAGAAGCACGATGAGGCGCTGGTGGCGGCGAAGTCGTATTACAACGTCGCCATGATGCGCGAGACGGAGCAGGCGATCCTCCTGCTGGCCGATGCGCTGCGGGCGGCCCGCGGGGAACCGGCGGCGAAGCCGTTCCTCGCGGAACAGACTCAAGGTGCCACTGCGTCCACTGTCGCAGCGTCCGGTTCCGTCCTGTCGTTGATCAAGGTCGATCCCGCTCCGTACGAAGCCGCCATCATGCAGCGGCAAGGAGCGGTGGACTACGACGCGCTCGTCGAACTCGGCAACCTGCTGCTCCTTGCCGATCGGACGAAAGAGGCGCGGGAGACGTTCGAGCGGGCGCAGCCGCTGGCGCCGCACAAGGGGCTGAGCCAGTCGATCGAGAACGTCGCCCGCGCCATGCGGGCCGAGGACGGATCCGTAGCTCGTGCCAATGCATATATTCTGAGGCTGCGCCAGGACGGGAAATGAGAACCAAACGCGGAGGAAGAGGTTGAGCCACGAATCGCACGAATCGACACGAATCAGAATCAAATCGTTTGCCTTGCTTTTCATTCGTGTGCATTCGTGAGATTCGTGGCCAAAAATCTTTTTCTTAATCCGTGTGCATCCGTGCCCCATCGGTGGCTGAAATCCGCGTTCTCCCTCGTCGAGTTGCTCGTCGTCATCGGCATCATCGCCATCCTTCTCGCGCTGCTCCTGCCGGTTCTTGGCAAGGTGCGGCGGCAGGCGGCGAGCGTCAAATGCCAGTCCAACCTGCGCGAGATCGGCCTTCACCTTCAGTTTTATCAGAACGAGAACCGCGGCTGGTATTACCCCGTCGGCATTCACCCGGTGACGGGGCGGCATTACGCGAGCTACGGCATCAACGTCCCGCCGCACGAACGGTGGCCGGTGAAGGTGTTTCGCTTTTACAAGGTTCCCGATCCGCCGCCGTACAACCCGGCGGCGTACACGCAGTACCCGTACAAGCCGAACGAATACCCGGCCGGCCCGTTCACGCCGCCGGTGTTGCTCATGTCCACGGCCAGGGTGCCGCTGCGGCCGGCCCCCAGCGTCAGGGGCACCACCCGGCCGAGGCCGGTGCTGGCCGGGTTCTGGGCGGTGCCGCCCGCGCCCAATCCCGCAAAAAA
>JBBSLV010000471.1:0-3250 GCA_038233535.1 Tepidisphaerales bacterium
CGCACCCCCCCGGCCAGCGCCGCGTGGACGACGGTGCTGAAGCGCTCGATCGCAACGCTGCTGCCGATCGTTCTCGCCGACGCCGTCGCCCTTGTCGCGTGCGGCGCGGTCGTGCAGTTGTCGATGCAGTTCCTCTACGCCGAGCCCCGGCCGCTCCTGGGGGCGCCGACGTTCGCGCTGTTGCCGCTGATCATCGCTTACTGGCTGAGCGGGTTGTATTCGGAGATCTGGCTTCACTCCGTGCTCGAATTGCGGCAGATGACATACGTCAGCACGGTGAGCATCACCGCCGCCGCGGTGGGCGGGATGATGACCGGTTTGTCGTTTCCCATCTGGTGGGCGTTCGCGCTGCTGCTCGTGCTCGTCGCGGTCCCGATTTGCCGGCGAATCATCCGCCGGTGGTGTGCCCGGCGGGCGTGGTGGGGCTATCCAACGCTGATCATCGGCTCGCCCGACGGCGCCGACGGCGCCGCCCGCACGCTCATCCGCGCCACGACGTCGGGCCTGCGTCCCGTCCTCATGCACGACCCCGATGGCGGCGAACGCGCCGCGGTCCGCCCGATCGTCAACGACCTTGTGGCCCTGGAAACGCGTGTGCTCAAGGAAGCGATCCAGCACGCGGTGGTGTCGATGCCGCACGTATCGACGAACCAGCTCGCGGAGATCGTCGACCGCTACACGGGGCTGGTCCCGCACCTGCTCGTCCTGTCGCACTGCTCGACGCTGCCCGCGCTGTGGGGCGCATCCCGCGGCTGCGGGGGGCTCAGCGGCATTGAGGTGCGCAACGGGCTGCTCCTGCGCACGCTCCAAAGCGCCAAGCGCGTCGTCGACGTCGTCATTGCCGCCATCACGTTTGTTTCATGCCTGCCCCTGCTGCTCGCCATCGCCGGGGCCATCAAGCTGACCGGGCGCGGGCGCGTCCTGTTCGGGCACCAGCGCATCGGTCGGCACGGGCGGACGTTCAGGGCTTGGAAGTTTCGGACGATGCACAACGGGGCCGATGAAATCCTTCGGGCCCACCTGGGCAGCGACGCGGCGGCGAAGATGGAATGGGACAACCACCAGAAACTCCGGAACGACCCGCGTGTCACCGCGGTCGGGCGATTCCTCCGCCGCACCAGCCTCGATGAGCTGCCGCAGACGTGGAACGTGCTCGTCGGCGACATGAGCATCGTCGGCCCGCGGCCCATCGTGTCCGAAGAGATCCGGCGCTACGGCGGCGCGCTGCGGCTGTACTGCACGGTGAAGCCGGGGATCACGGGGCTGTGGCAGGTGTCCGGGCGCAACGACGTGAGCTACCAGCAGCGCGTGCAGCTCGATCAGTTCTACATCCGCCACTGGTCGCCCTGGCTCGACCTGCACATTCTCGCCAAGACGGTCGTCGTGCTGATCAAGCGCAAGGGAGCGTATTAGGGAAAAGCGGTCAGTGATCAGCTATCAGCCAGAAGGAGAGCATGCCTTTGCCTTCTCTGGCTGATCGCTGGCCGCTGATTGCCAACACATGCAACGCACTCAGAAACATGTTCTCTCGCACGCGGCGATTTACCTTGTCGCGCGCGGACTGCCGGGGGTTGTCGCGTTTCTCGCGATCCCGCTGTTCACGCGCTTGCTCGAGCCGGGTGCGTACGGGCGGTACGCGCTGGTGATTGCGACGGTGGCGATGCTCAACGCGCTGCTGTTTCAGTGGCTGCGGCTGTCGCTGTCGCGTTACCTCCCCGCGTTCCCCAGTGCCGCTGAGCAGACGAAGCTGAAGTCCACGCTGGTATCGACCGCCGCGCTGATCATCGTCGCCCTGGGCCTGCTCGCGGCGATGGCCGCCATGCTGCCGCCGTTTGCCGGCTGGCGTGAGCTGATCCTGATCGGTTGGATCGTCCTGGCCGCGCAATCGCTGTTCGAGCTGTGCTGCGAATACTCCCGCGCGTCGCTGAACCCCTGGCAGTTCATGCTCCTCCAGCTCGCCCGCTCCGGCGCCGCCGTGGGGTTGGGCGTGGTGCTGATCAAGGCGGGCTTCGGATGGTGGGGGCCGATCATCGGCATCGCGATCGGCATGGTCATCGGCATCGCGTACGCCGGCTTCCGCGACTGGACCGACGTCCGGTTCACGATCGACCGCACCGTCCTCGCCAAGCTCTGCCGCTACGGGTTGCCGCTGTCGCTGACCGTTGCTCTCGCGGTCGTGATCTCCGTCTCCGATCGCTTCCTCATCGCCGCCTTCCTGGGCGAAGACGCCGCCGGGCTTTATGCCGTCGCGTTCGACTTCACCTGCCAGACGCTGACGCTCCTCATGATGGTGATCCACCTCGCCGTGTTCCCCATGGCCGTGCGGGCGTACGAGAGCCACGGCCCGGAGGCGGCGAAGGAGCAGATGCGCCACAACGGCTCGCTGCTCGTCGCGATCGGGCTGCCGTGCGTCGTCGGGCTGACCGTTCTTTCCCCCGGCATCGTCAACTGCTTCTTCGGCGCCGACTACCGGTCCGCCGCGATGCGGATCATGCCGCTGATCGCGCTGGGCGCGTTCCTCGAAGGAATGAAGGCGTACCACTTCGACGCCGCGTTTCAATTCGTGCACCGCACGATCGTGCAGGTGTGGATCGTGCTGCTCGTCGCTTTGGTGAACATCGGCGCCAACCTGCTCGTCATCCCGCGGTGGGGGATCGCGGGCGCGGCGGTCGTGTCGGCGGGGGCGTATGTGCTCTCGATCGCGTTGACGATCGTTATCGGCCGGCGTCACTTCGCGCTGCCGCTCCCGGTCGCGTCGTGCGCGCGTGCGGCCGTCGCGTGCGCCGTCATGGCGGCGGTGCTCTGGCCGTTCCGGTCGAGCGTCGGTCCGGGAGCGCTGGCGGTGCAGATCGCCGGCGCCGCGGTGCTCTATGGCATCGTGCTGATCGCCACCAACTTTATCGGGTTGCGCGACGCGATCGTCGATCGCTTCGGCCGGCGACCGCTAGCGGGTGAGGTGCTCGTATGACCCGCGTCTGCATGTACACGCCCTCCGCCGGCGGAGGCCACGCGCGCTACGCGCGCGAGTTGATGACCGCGCTGGCCGCGGCGGGCGGACGCCGCTGCGCGTTCGACCTCGTCACGAGCGAGGACGTGGAAGATCAGTACCGGTCCGATGCGTACACCGTGCATCCCATCCTTCCGAAGCTGCACGCGCGGTCGGAGTTCACGAACAGCGCGTCGTGGGCGCTCAGCCGCGTCACGCACTACGCGCGGCGCGAGCGATGTTTGCTCGAGTGGCTCGAAGCGC
>JBBSLV010000472.1:0-3249 GCA_038233535.1 Tepidisphaerales bacterium
CCTCGCATTGCGCGACGGCTTCCGCAACGGCTTCGGCACGCTTGCCCTCGATGGCCCGCTCGATCCCGGCGACGAAGCGGGCGACGTGTCGCCTTATGACGCAAGCATTCCGCCGCCTCCAGTCCCCGAGGACGGCGTGCGCCACGACTTCGAGGAGCGCACGCTCACGCTCAACCGCATCAGCAACCTCGTGACGACGCGATCGGACATGTTCACCTGCTACCTGCTCGTGCAGGGCTGGCGTGACGCGGGGACGCCCAATGCGTCGCTGGTCGTGCAGCGGCGGGTGGCGTTCATCGTTGATCGCTCGGAAACCACCCCGACCAACCCGCAGGCGAAGGTGACGTACGTGCCGAACAACTGAGGCCCGCTGCGCGGGAAGAACCAAGATCCAAGATCCAAGAACCAAACAAATCTCAAGTGAAGGAAAGAAGAAAGCTCCAAACCGCCGGTTTGGAGCTTTCTTGTTCTTCCTGTTGCCGTTTGTTTGGAACTTGGTTCTTGGATCTTGGAAGTTCCGCGCAGCGGGATTGGAACTTCCGCGCAGCGGCTATTCCCTGATGATCACCGTGCTCTTGCCCTCGACGAGCAGCTCGAACACCTTTTCGACGTCCTCGTTGATCAGCCGGACGCAGCCCATCGATTCCTGCCTGCCGATTGATTCGGGGCGGATCGTGCCGTGGATGCCGTAGGACGATTTGCCGACGGCGTGCCCGTCGATGCCGGTCAGGCCGATCCAGTATTCGCCCAGGGGGTTGTCGGGGTCGTCGGCGGCGATGACGCCTTCCCCGCGGGGGGAGAAGTAGGTCGGGTTCTTCAATTTTTTCTGCGTCTCGACGATCCAGGTGCCCGTGGGGGTGGAGTCATCCGCGCCCAACCCCACGGGGAAGGTGGTGATGTACATCGCGCCGCGCTCGCCGGGGTTGCCCAGCCAGATTTCGAGCGTGAAGTCGCTTTTATCGACGACGGCGTGGAACGGGCCGTTGAGGATCTTGAGATCCTTGCCGGCCTGCATCTTGCGGGGGTCGGAGATGCCGTTGATGCGGCAGAGCAGCTCGGAGGTGACCTCGTACTGCCGGGCGATGCGGTCGAGCCGGTCGCCGCTCTTCACGCCGTAGGTTCCGCCGACGGTGTCGTTGGCGAACCGGCGCGGGGAGAAGACGACGACCTCGTTGACCTGGCCGAGCAACCGCTTGGCAGCGTTGGCGTCGGCGAGGGAGAGATTGCCGGCGGCGAGAGCGCTGTTCAGCAAATTGCGGGCGGCGAGGAAATCGTTGGCCTCGATCTTCGCCTGCGCGTCGACCAATGGCGTGGCGGACGACGCGGGCACCGGGGTGACAGCAGCAGGCGGCGAAACAGCAGCGGGCGTCGTCGCGCCCCCGCCGGGGGGGGACTGACTGCCGGGCGTCGCGACGGGCGACAGGGAAGGCGTGGCCATCGCTACGGCCGTCTTCGTTGCAAAGGGGGTCGGCGTAACCAGCCCCGTGGGCCTGGCCGGCTCGGCGGCGGGGGTTGGCTTCACGATCGGCGCCACCGCGGGCGGGGGGGGAGGGACGTGCTGGGCCGCCTGCGGCGCACCTTTCGTCTTCGTGAGGTTGTGCAACCAGAAAACCAATCCAAGCGCGAGGGTGACGGACAAAACTCCGATCAACGCGCGGCTGACTCGTCTGCGACGGCTCATGGGAGAACCTCCATGTTCTCAATTGAAAAGTGGCGAGTTGTTAGTTGCCAGTCGCCAGTAACGCTGAAAAACCCAGTAACGCTGAAAAACGATGTGCGGTTCGTTGCCTTTTCTTCTCTGGCAACTAACAACTAACAACTAACAACTTCTCTTACTGCCCAATACAGTGCGAGGCGAAGCGCCTCACGCCCCGGTCGCTGGCCAGCATACTAAGGGCCATGTCGTGGTCAAGGGTGGGGAGGTCGTCGACGATCTGCTCCTCGAACGCCAGACCGCAGGAAACCCCAATGAATTCCGGTTGCGCGAGGAACCGGTCGTAGAACCCCATGCCGCGCCCGATGCGCTGCCCGGTGGGGGTGAACCCCACGCCGGGCACGATCACCATGTCGATCAAATCGACGGGCATGGGCGTGCCCGCGACCGGCTCGCGCACCGGGCCGGTCGTCGTCAACCCGTCGCGCAGGCTGGTGATCTCCACGGGCAACATGCGGCGCTGCTCCCACGTCACTTTCGGCACGACGATTGTCTTGCCCTGCTGCCACGCGCGCAGCGCCAGCGGAGCGGTGTCGACTTCCGTCGGGGTGCTGAGGTACAGCATGATCACCCGCGCCGCGGCGAACTCCGGGCTCGCGAAGATCAGCGCGCACGCGGCCAGACTCTTGGCGTGCCGCTCCGGCTCGCTCATCGCGTTTAATCGATCCCGAAGTTGCTTGCGGATGGCGGACTTGCCCGTGTCGCTCATGTGCCCTTGTCCTCTCGCGCCGGTCCCCGCTCTTCTTGATCGTCGGATGAGCCTACGTTCGTTCGATGATTCCGCAACGTTTCCATGCGTTGCTTGATTTCCGCCTCATACCCTCGGTCCGTCGGCTCATAATAGATAATATCCACTCCAAGATAATCTTGTTCGACAAATCCGTCCTCAAAATCATGAGCATATTTGTACCCCTTCCCATGTCCCAGCCTGGCTGAACCCCCGTAATGGGTGTCCTTTAGGTGTTTGGGGACGGGAAGGGTCCGCCCTTCTCGTACGTCGGCCATGGCCTTGTTGATCGCCACGTAGGAGGCGTTGCTCTTGGGCGCGGCGGCCATGTAGATCGCGGCCTGGGCGAGGGGGATGCGGGCTTCGGGCATCCCGATCTTCTCGACGAGGTCGAACATCGCCGCCGCGACGTTGATGGCGCGGGGGTCTGCGTTACCGATGTCCTCGGAGGCGAGGATCGCGATCCGCCGGGCGACGAAACGCGGGTCTTCCCCCGCTTCGAGCATCCGCGCGACCCAGTACACCGCCGCGTCGGGGTCGGAGCCGCGCATGGACTTGATCAGCGCGCTGGCCGCGTCGTAATGCTCATCGCCCGTGCCGTCGTAGACGATCGCCTTGCGCTGGATCGACTGTTCGGCGACGTCGAGGGTGATGTGAATGAAGGGTTCAGGGTTTGGGGTTCGGGGTTCAGGCGAGGAGGAAATAACCGTCCCCGTCCCGGTTTTCCGTCCCGCATTCCCTGAACCCTGACCCCCTAACCCTGAACCCTCCTTCCGCATCGACAGCACCGCCACCTCCAGCGCCATCA
>JBBSLV010000473.1:0-3249 GCA_038233535.1 Tepidisphaerales bacterium
CAGCAGTCGCTTTCGCGCGGAGCCCATAACACGGGACAGGTCCAAGTGTGGGATTGGACCTGTCCCGTTTTGTTCCCCCGTTTTGGTCCCCCGTTTTGTTCCCTCCGTTTTGTTCCCTTGTCCCGTTTTGTTCCCTCCCGTTTTGTTCCCCCGCCGCCGGAACCACCTCTGGGGCGTCGGCCGCCCATGAGCCCCGTCGAGCGCCAGTTTTCGTGCCGCCGCTGCGCCGCGGGTCAAGGATTCGCGCCCGCCCGCCTCCGCCCCGACGCGCGTCAACGCCTTGCCCCCCGCACGCTTACCGCGTTATCCTGCCTCCACCACCGGCTTGCGATCTTGCGCGGCCGGTCGAGTCAATCGTAGTTATCCATCTACTCCAATGCTTTCCGAGGGTGACATCACCGAATGGACGACGGGCGCACGACAAGCGGCCGAAGACCCCGCGCAAATCGCGGTCCGCAACGAGTTGGCGGGATTCACCGCCGACACGTTTTCGCGCGTAGGTCAAGAGCTTCATGCAATCGGGCATCTCTTTGGCCCCGACCGTGTGAAAGGTGCGTCCCCTGGTGGACACGGTAGCGACGAGATCGTTGCAGTATCGCTCCTGTGCCGGATAGCGGGGGAGCTTACTTCTGCAAGCAAGGACCTCTTCGCTGACGGGCGCCACTACGCCGCGGCCGCGTTGGTAAGGCAAATGGTCGAGATCGAGTATTTGGCTTGGGCATTCGAATCGCGCGACAAGGACGCGGAGCGATGGTTGCGCAGCACCGCGGAGGAACGTCGCGACTTCTTTGCACCGGCTAAATTGCGGCAGGCGGCCAACGGGAAGTTCCGCGGAAAGGATTATGGCTATCACTGCGAGCTTGGCGGACATCCCGTCCCAGGCGCGTTCGTCCTGCTGCGGAACGATGTTGCAGTGAGCCAGCTGATGTTGTCGGATCTGTTGGGCCACACCGGCCGGATTTGGGATCACCTTCTCGATTGGTCGGCGAACAACGACTGGGCTGTGTCAATTCACAAGCGCCGCGAGGCGATGTACACGCGCTACACGGCATGGAAGAAGGAAGATAAGCTGACGTTGTTGCCGCCGCCCCCGTAGATGGCTAACAAAACACTGCACTGGATCGGGGCCACGACGGTCCTTGTAATTCGAACGCTGGTCGTCGGCCCCGGCCAGTGAATGTTGGTCCGTTATTCTTCGTCCGTCGCCGTCCCGTCCGCGGTGCCCCGGGTAAGGCGAGGCGGCTTTGCGTCCCGAGCGGCTTTTCGTTCCAATGGGACGTTTCATGGACGAGGACGTTCGCCAGTTCGCCAGACAGGTGATCGACACCGAAGCCGCCGCCGTGCGGGCGATGAGGGCGGCGTCATAGCAGCGCTTCGAGCTGCTCGTGAGTCAGATCGCAATCGCGGAGGATTTGCCCGAGCAGGCCGGGGCCGATGGTTTCGCCGGCATGGACGGGCACGGTCGTGACGCGACCGTCTGCGTGACGCAAGCGGTGATGGCTGCCTTGCGTGCGCCTCACGCCAAAACCTGCTTTCTTCAGTGCGCGAATGAGTTCCTTGCCGGTGATTCGTTTGCGGCGCGGCATCACGCCACCTGAACCTGTTGCACCGCGACGAACGTGCGGCGTGGCGGGCGCGATTCGTCGGCGAGGCACAGCGCGATCGCCTCGCGCACGCGTTTGGTCAGGACGTCGAGCGATTTGGCTTGCGTGTGACAGCCGCGCAGTTCGGGAACGGTCGCAACGTAATAGCCGTCTTCATCCTGTTCGATCAGCACGGTGAACGGATCGGAACGCTTGCTCATGCGGGAATTGTATCTGCTCACGCGGGGAAGGACGAGCATCCGGCGGCGGCTTTGCGTCGCGGGCGGGTTTTCGTTCCAATGAACGGCTCATGGACGAGGACGTTCGAGAGTTCGCCAAGCAGGTGATCGACACCGAAGCCGCCGCCGTGCGGGCGATGAGCGCTGCGGTGGATGATGCGTTCGAGAAGGCCGTGCGGCTCATCGCCGACTGCCCCTGCGCGCTGCTGACCACGGGCATCGGGAAGGCGGGGCATATCGCGCGAAAAGTGTCGGCGACGTTCGCCAGCACGGGCACGCCCAGCCACTTTCTCTCCCCCACCGATGCGCTGCACGGAGACTTGGGATCGGTGCGCAAGGGCGACGTCATCCTCATCTTCTCCGCTAGCGGGGAGAGCGATGAGATCCTGCGGCTGCTCAGCATCGTCAAGAAGCTCGATCATCCCGTCATCGCGATCACGGCCACGCGCACGAGCGGGCTGGGGCGGTTCGCCGACGTCGTGCTGACGATGGGCAGGATTGAAGAGGCCTGCCCGCTGGGGCTGGCGCCGACGGCGTCGACGACGGCCATGCTGGCGCTGGGCGATGCGCTGGCGCTGAGCGTCATGCGCGTGCGAAAGTTCACCGCGGAAGACTTCGCGATCTTCCACCCCGCCGGGCAGATCGGGCGCAAGCTCATCAAGGTGCGCGACGCGATGACGTTCAAGCGCGGGGAGAACCTTCCCGTCGCCTCCGATGCGCTCACGGTTGGACAGGTGTTCAAACAGGTCTCGTCGATCAAGCGTCGGAGCGGCGCCGTGATCCTGACAGGCGACGACGGCAGGATCACCGGCTTCTTCACCGACAGCGACTTCCGCCGGCTGGTCACGAATGACCAGTCCGGCGCGCTGGCCCGCCCGATGCGCGACGTCATGACGCGCAACCCCAAGCGCATCGGCGCCGACAAATTAGCCAGCGAGGCGATGGCGATGATGCGCCAGCACCGCTTCGACGAGCTGCCCGTTGTGGACGAGCATGACCAGCCGGTCGGGTTGATCGACGTGCAGGACCTGGTGGTGTTGAAGATGCTGGATGTGGAACCGGAGACGTAAGTTCGGAATAAACCCTCCGCGGCGACTAAGTCTTAGGAGTGCTTGCCCACATCATGCGTTCCCTCCTCCTCATCATCGCGACCCTCGTCCTGATCGTCTGCGGGTTCGTCATCTACTCGCAGATGCAGTCCCCGGTTGCGCCGCGCGCCGATGAGCGCGCCGCGAAGCGGCCGGCGAGCGCTCCCGCGGTCGGCGGGGGCAGCGCGGACAATCTCATGGGTCCGGGCAAAGACCCGTGGGTGCGCCGGTTTGACGCGAAGACGGCGGAACTCGAGTCGCAGTTTAAGGCCGCCCGCTACGAGCGCCGGCCCGACGGTACGATGCTCGTCAACAAGCCCGTGGCGGAATTCTTTCTCG
>JBBSLV010000474.1:0-3245 GCA_038233535.1 Tepidisphaerales bacterium
GGCAGCCGGTCCACCCCGAGGTTGAAGTACCCCGCGGCGCCGACGACGCACATCGAGAGGATGAGCATGGCCGCGAAAATCGGCCGCTGGATACAAACTTCGGCTAGCTTTCGCATGGCATCCTCAAGAGAGCAGACAGCGTCAGCCGTCAGCCAGACATTTACTCCGGCGTTTTCGGGCTGATCGCTGGCAGCTGACCGCTGTCCGATTCGTTCGCCGCCGGTCTCGTCGTCGCGGCCATTTCCTCCAGCGCCGAACGGAGCGATCCGGTCGCGCGCAGCAGGTTCAGGTACGACACCTTCCGGGCAAATTGTTCAGACACGTACTGCAACTGCGCGGTGAGTAATTGATCCTGCGCGATGAGGCGCTCGAGGTTCGTCGCCAGTCCGATCTCGTTGGATCGGTCCGCCTGAACGAACGCCTGCTCGGCGGCGATAAGCTGCGTGCGCGATTCGTCGAGACGCCGGCCGGACGAGAGCAGGTCTGAGTAGGCGATGGCGATATCCTGCACGACCTGGCGTCGCGTGAGCGACTCGTTCAGGACGGCCTGGCGGAAAAACGACCAGGCGGTGCGGACGTCGGCGTGGATCAGGCCGGCGGAGAAGATCGGGATGTTGGCGCGGATCAGCGCGTCCCAGTCGCGGGTGTCGGGCGAGGTTTCGCGGTAGAGGAACACGCTCAGGTCGAGCGCAACCGACGGGTAATACTGCCCCCACGCGACCTCCACCTCCTGCCGGGCCGCCCGTGTCGCGGCGGCGGCGGCTTGTAGGTCGCGGCGGCCCGCGGCGCCGGCGAGGTGCAGCGCCTCGCGGGTTGAAATGGTCGGCGGAACATCGAACGCCTCGATCAGCGGGCTTTCCGCCACCGGTGCGTTCGTGACGAACGCGAGCGTCGCGCGCCCGTTAACCACGTCGTTGCGCGCCGCGATCAGCGAGACGCGCGTCTGCGACGCCTGCGCCTCGGTCTGCGCTACGTCCAGTGGCCGGACCACTCCCGCCTCCTGCCGCCCGCGCACGTCCCGCAGCCGTTCCTCCTGAACCGCCAGCGAGTTTTCCAGCACGCGAACGGATTCCTCCGAACGCAACACCTGATAGAAGATGCGCGCCACGTCGAGCAGGAGCTGCTCCTGCAAGTCCAGCAGTAGCGCCCGCCGCTGCGCGATCGTCAGCCGGCTGCTGCGGAGACGCGCGAGGTCGCTGAAGCCGTTGAACAGGTTGATCGTGCCTTCAACCGGCACGTCGAATGCTTCGCGCTGCGATGAGTTGCCGCCGCTCCCTATGTTGTTGTCACCGAGACCGTTGCCGCCCCCGCCGGCGGCGCCGTCGCGGCGCGTATATCGCGGCGCGAGGCTGACCGTGGGCAGGAACGCGGCGACGGCGCGACGGCGATCGATCAGGGATTGGAGATAATTCTCGCCCTCGATCGACAGTTGCTCGTTCAACGCATTCGCCAGCAGCATCGCCCCACGAACGGTCAGGGGCTGCCCGGGCGTGAAATCCCCCGTGACATCCCCCGTGAAATCCTCGACGGGCGCAGTTGTGGGGATGTCGATGAGCGCGCGGTACTGTGCGACTTCCTTCTTCTGATCGACGGCGCAACCGCCGATCAGCACCGCCAGCGCAACCAGGGAAGCGAATTGGCCGCGCATCACCGCTCCCTCCGCGTCAAACCTTCGCCGAGGACGCGCATGACGTGGTTCGCGAGCACGTCCTCGCTGACGTCGCGCGGCCCGTACAGGGTCGCGGCGCGGACGCACGCGGGAACGAACTGCGCGGTGAGTTCCGGGTGCGGGTCGGACATTTCCCCCCGCCGAATGCCCCGCCGGATCACGCCCTCGACGAGCTTTCCCAGCTCGCGCCGCTTAGCCACCAGCGCCGCCTCGGTGTGGTCTTCCGGGCCCCCGATCCGCATGAGCCTGTACACGTGCGGATGGGCGACGGAGAACCGCACCGCCTCGCGTACGATCCGCTTCAGCGCGTCCCACGACGACTGGGCGTCCTCGTCGAGCTGGGCCTTGAGCCCGTCGACAAGCTGGGCGAATCCCTCGGTGATGAGCGAGCCGTACAGATGCTCTTTGCTTTCAAAATAAGTGTACACCGTGCCCTTGCCGACCTTGGCGGCGGCGGCGACGTCTTCGAGGCGCACTTCGTGAAATGGTCGCGTGGCGAAGAGCTTCAGCGCGGCGTCGACGATGCCCTGTCGCTTTTTTTCGTCCGGCCTCTGCATGCGCTTCCCGACGTCGCCCCCGACGTTGCCTCGAACGGATTTGCCTTCTATACTGGCAAAGAGCCAAAACTGACCCGTCGGTATTATAGACGGACCGCTCCAACCGTCAAAGACACGTTTTTCCGGCGGCAACACCATCATGCGATTTTCTTCTGTCCCGGTCATCGTCATCTCGCTTACAACAGCACTTGCGCTCGCCACGGTCGCGGGGTGCTCAAAGGAAACGCAGGCAACATCCGGCGCCGGCGCGCAGCAGCGCGAGCCTGTCGCCGTCACGCTCGCGCCGATCACGACGCGGCCCGTGCAGCGAGCCGTCGAGGTCGTCGGCACGCTTTACGGCGACGAGGAGGCCACGATCTCCGCCAAGGTTTCCGGCCGCATCACGACGATCTTCAAGGACGTCGGCGACCGCACCGGGCCCGGGGAGCCGCTGGCGCAAATCGAGAGGACCGATTACGAGCTCGCCCGGACACAGCAGCGGATGGCCGTGCTGGAATCGCTGGCCAGGCTCGGGCTGAGCGAGTTCCCCAGCGGAGATTTTGATCCGGCGAAAGTGCCGCTCGTCGAGCGCGCCAAGCTTCAGGCGCAGAACGCCCAGGCCAAGTTCCGGCGCGGCGAGCAGTTGTTCAAGCAGACGCCGCCCCTGCTGAGTGAGCAGGATTATGCGGACCTGCGCACGACGTACGACGTGGCGCGCAGCGATTCCGACGTGCAATTGCTCAGCGCCCACTCGGTCCTCGCCGAGGCCGCGACGCGCCGCAGCGAGCTGGAACTGGCGGAACAGCGGCTGGCCGACACGACCGTGCGCGCCCCCGCCGCGGCCGAGACCGAATCATCCGCCGTCTCCGCCGCCACTTCGCAGCACGCCCCCGGGCGCTACGCGGTCGCAGCGCGGCTTGTGTCCGTCGGCGAATACGTCAGCGAAGGCACGCCGATGTTTCGCCTCGTTGCGTCCGATCCCATCAAGTTCCGCGCCAAGGTTCCGGAGCGGTTCGTCGCGCAGATTCGCGTCGGGCAAC
>JBBSLV010000475.1:0-3241 GCA_038233535.1 Tepidisphaerales bacterium
CCCGGTATTCCCCGGCGCCGTTGGCGCCGTCACGGGCGCACCGGCGTTGGGCGCGGCGACGACCGTCCCCGGCGGGGGCGGCAGCGTGAGCCGCTGGCCGTCGCGGTTGACGATGATGTGCTGGTTGCGGGCGTAGGCGTCGGACACCGCCGCCTCGGCCAGCCCTGCGTCGCCCATGTCGCGGATCTTCGTCATCGAGCCGAACTGCTCAATCTCCACGATCTCGTCGCCCTGTTGAAGTCCGAAATACGTGTCATATGCGCCGCCCGGGACCACGCGGAGGGTCGTGAGCTTGCGGAGCTTCCCCCCGGCCGTGTCTTCCTCGAAGAACGCCGACTGGGTGGCCGCCTCTCCGTCCTTGCCGACCCCCGCGATCTGCTTCGCCTCCTCGCGCGCTTCCAGCGCGACGGGGATGCTGCCCGTTTCCTTATCGAGCATCATGCTCATCACCAGGATGATGATGCCAAGTGTCACGAGGACGCTTACGAGACCAAAGGCCATGCGCATGAAAAACCTCGGTGTGTGCCTCCCGGATTATGTCGCGCCGCCGCGAGCGCGGGAACCCCGAATGACAATTCTTCTTATCTGTGCCAATCCGTGCCCCATCTGTGGCCAAAATGCTTTGCGTTAAAGCTCGCGCGTCGCCAGCAACTGGTAGTCGTTATCGCCCTCGAGCTGGCGCTCGAAGGAGTAGTACTGCCGTTTGTTCATGAACGCGATCTTCAAGTTGATCTCGGCGTGGATCAGGTCGTCGGAGCGCTCGAAGCTGGCGTCGACGACCTTCAGGTGTGCGGCTTCGAACCGCAGGATCGTGTCGGCGATCAACCCGACCTGCCATTTGCGCCGGATCGTGACCGTGCGGTAGCGCACCTTGGGCAGGATGTCTTCGAGGTAATCGAGCAGCCACAGCGCGATGACGACGATGATCGCCGCGATCATCGTCATCAGGTACATGCCCAGCCCCGCGGCCAGCCCGATCGCGGCGACGCACCATAAGGCGGCGGCCGTCGTCAGCCCGCGGACCTGTCCTTTGGCGTGGAGGATGGTGCCCGCGCCGAGGAAGCCGACGCCGGTCATCACGCCGTAGGCGATGCGTGCGGGGTCGATGTTGATGTTGACGTTGCCGGTGTGCGGCCAGGCTTTGCGCGCGAACTCGGTGGAGACGATCATCGCCAGCGCGCTGCCGAGGCAGACGAGGATGTTCGTGCGGAAGCCCGCCTGGCGCCCGCGGAACTCGCGCTCCAGCCCGATGAGCCCGCCGGCAATGGCGGCAAGCATCAACCGGACAAACCCCTCCCAAGGCCAGCCGAGCGAACTCGCCCAACCGTTCATCCGCGCATCCCAGCCGTTGGTCACGCCCAGGGTAACAATCCAATCCATGGACGACGTTTTAACGGAACGTTAACATTCGCGGAAGTCCCGATGGGGAAGGCGGGGGTGTTGGAGTCGGGGGAGGAACACACGGAAGTCAGCCGGGCGGTGAAATCCGGCGCGAGCGGCAACGCGGGGTATCGCGGTGGAGTAGTAAGATACAAGGATGACCGGGAGCTGGGGTCCATCTTCGGGATGCGAGACGCGGCGGTCCAGAGCGTTAGCGCCCGGCTCCGCCGCTGGTCGAGCGGCGCGGCCCGGCGCTGGCGCTCTGGGCCGCCGTGTTGCCCGTGCGACCGCCGTCGTGGTGCTGTCGCTTCTGCTCAGCACACCGATTGTCCGCGCCCAAGCCGCTCTCGATCCCGCAGGCGTCGAATTCTTCGAGAACAAGATCCGCCCGCTGCTCGTCGAGCACTGTTACCAGTGTCACAGCGAAGCCAAGAAGAAAAAGGGCGGCCTGCTCCTCGACACGCGCGCCGGCGTGCTTCTGGGCGGCGATTCCGGTCCGTCTATCGTCGCCGGCGATCCGGCCAAGAGCCTTGTTCTCGAAGCGGTTCGTTACACGAACGAAGAGCTTCAGATGCCCCCGGACGGGAAGCTGTCCGAGGCGCAGATCGCCGACGTCGAGGCGTGGGTGAAGATGGGCGCGCCCGACCCGCGCGGCGGGGGATCGCCCACCAGCGATCAGCCGGCGTCGACGATCGACTACGACGAAGCGCGACAGTCCTGGGCATACCAGTTGCCGAAGGATCACCCGCTGCCGAACGTACAGGACGCGGCGTGGGCGAAGCAGCCGATCGACCGGTTCATCCTCGCGAAGCTTGAGGAGAAGGGGCTTGCCCCCGCGCCGCCGGCCGATCGTCGCACGCTCATCCGCCGGGCGTATTTCGATCTGATCGGGTTGCCGCCTCCGAAGGAGGAGGTCGAATCGTTCGGCGCCGATGAGTCGCCTGATGCATACGCGAAGCTGATCGACAAGCTGCTCGCCTCGCCGCTGTACGGCCAGCGCTGGGCGCGGCATTGGCTGGATGTGGTTCGCTATACCGACTCGTTTGACGCCCGCGTGCTCGGCGGCGATCAGGACGTCGCGTTCGCCTGGCGCTACCGCGACTGGGTCGTCGAAGCGTTCAACCGGGATCTTTCGTACGACCAGTTCGTCATGCAGCAGATCGCCGGCGACCTGCTTCCACCACCGCCGAATGAGCGCATCAACAAAGACGGCATCATCGCCACCGGCGTGCTCGTCTTCGGCGAGTGGGGCGGCGGTGACTCCGACAAGGACAAGCTCATCACCGACATCGTCGACGACCAGGTCGACGTAACGACCCGCGCCTTCATGGGCTTGACCGTCTCCTGCGCCCGCTGCCACGATCACAAGTTCGACCCGATCTCGACGAAGGACTATTACGGGCTGGCCGGCATCTTCTTCAGCTCGCACATCCTGCCCGACCCCGGCCCGAAGACCGCTGGGCCTACGAACATTCGCGTGCCGCTGATGGACGAGATCGAGCTGGCGCAGCGCAAAGCCGACGAGGCGCGCCTGGCGCAGCTCGACGCCAAGATCGAATCAACGCTCGACGCCGAATACGCCGCCCTGGCGGGCACCATGCTCGCACGGGCGGATGAATATTTGGCCGCGGCGTGGGACTACGCGCATCCGACGGGCAGCGCGCCCCAGCCGCCCGTGGCGCAATTCGCCGAAGCGCGCGGGCTGGGCGCCTATGAGCTGAGCCAGTGGATGACGTTCGTCACCGCGCCGAAGCAGGAATTGCTGACGCAACCCGTTCAAGACCTCAACGGTTTTGCCGGGGTCGTCGGGTGGCGCAACGCCGTCAACACCGACGCGCCGCTCGTGCTCATCAACACCACC
>JBBSLV010000476.1:0-3237 GCA_038233535.1 Tepidisphaerales bacterium
ACGGCCGCGGCGCCTTGCATCTCCTGGACGTCCATCATCTTCTTCGCGACGCGCATCTGCACCTGGCCCATGACCTGGGCCTGCCTCATTCCAACGATGCCTGCGGTCAAATCCACCTGATGCTCCCAAGAATGCCTACCCTTCTTCTATCGGTCAGTTCGAGGCGTAACCTTTTGACCCGCGCTCGCCGCTCGTAATTCGCATCACTTTGCGATGACCGATGTTGTACAAGGCCCGCGCCCGCGCGATTGATGCCCGCGAAGTCGCCCGATAGCGTGTCGCGGCATGAAGTTGAGCTTTTCCACACTGGCGTGCCCGACGTGGAACCTTCGCGCGATCGTCGACACCGCCGCGGCCAACGGGATCGAAGGCGTTGACTTCCGCGGGGTGGGGGACGAGATCGACGTCACGAAGCTGCCCGCGTTCAACGTCGAGCTCGACGCGACGCTCGCGTTCATGCGCGAGCGGAACGTCGCCATGCCGTGTTTGAACACGTCGGTCACGCTCGTGTCGCCGGCGCCACAGCGGTGGCAGACAATGCTCGACGAATGCCGCCGCTACGCGCAGCTTGCGCATCGGACTGGCACGCGCTTCATCCGCTGCTTCGGGGGCGCTGTTCCCGCCGGCATGACGCGCGACGAGGCGTGCTCTATGGCCCATCGCCACCTCCGCCAGCTCGCGAAGATCTGCCGGCCGAACGATTGCCAGATGGTTTTGGAGACGCACGACGCGTGGTCGACGTCCGCCGAGGTGCTGGAGCTGATCCACGAATTCAATCCCGATGAGGTCGGCGTGCTGTGGGACATGGAGCACTCGCACCGCCAAGGAGAGCCGTCGCTGGAGACGGGCGGGAAGCTGAAGCGTTATATCCGCCACGTGCACATCAAGGATTCGGTGCCGAAGGAGAAGAACAATTCCCCGCGCCTGCTGGGCGAGGGCGACTTGCCGCTGGTGGAATTCGTGCAAACGCTTCGCGCGATCGGCTACGACGACTGGATCTGCCTGGAGACGGAAAAGCGCTGGCATGCCGAAGCGCCCGAACCCGAGCAGAGCATCCCGCAGTTCGCGACGTTCATGCGGAAGCTGCTCGGCGCGTGACGTAAAGTGCTTCCAATCCCGACGCAAATGCACCGATTTTTCTTGACAGAAATTTTACGCGTGGCAGACTATACTTCGTTCGATCGACCGCCGAAGCTGCGCTTGCCTGATTCATCCATCCTTCATACCCGAACGGCCTCGGCGGCCGGCAACGCGGAGTGCCGACAACGCGGAGTGAGAGAATCGCGAGTTGCGAGATCCCAGCAGTAGCGAGGCTCGCATTGTTCGGAGATTTGGTTTCGGGTTCCCGTTTCAACCATCGCCCGTTTCGACAACCGCCCGTTTCGATAGTCGACTGACGGACGCGAACGGCCGCGCACGCGAACACGCAACCTTCAGGGTTGCTCGCGCGTGTTCTTTATGACGGGATCATTCCCCATCGCCGGCGGTCTCATAACCGTCGCCGCCTGTCAGGCGGGTCGATCAAGGTTGAACTGTGCCGCAGCATTGGTTAAATCAGTGAGTTACGCGTGTCGCGCCGTCCCACCTTTTCGACGCGACAATCCAACATTCGCCGGCGCGACCCCGACTCACACCGCGCCGGACGCGAGGAGACAACATGGCAGCGAACTTCGCCTGGGGCATCGACGTCGGCAACCGCGCCCTCAAAGCCATCAAGCTCGTCCGCGACGGCGACACCGTCCGCATCGACGATTTTGAAGTCATCGAGCACGAGACCGTCCTCTCCCAGGCCGGCGACAACCGCGAAGCGCTTATCCAGTCCGCCCTCTCCAACCTCGTGGCACGCCACGGGTTCAAGGGCGGGGTCTGCGGCGTGGGCGTGAGCGGGCAATCGAGCTTCGCCCGGTTCATCAAGCTCCCGCCGGTCGAGCCGAAGAAGATCCCCGAAATCGTGCGGTTCGAAGCCATCCAGCAGATCCCCTTCCCGCTTGACGACGTCGAGTGGAGCTACCAGCTCTTCCAAAGCGAGACCTCCCCCGACGTCGAGGTCGGCATCTTCGCGATGCGCAAAGAGCTGGTGAACCAGCACATCAACTACTTCGTCGACCAGGAGCTCAACGTTCAGGTCGTGCAGATGAGCCCCCTGGCCGTCTACAACGCGATGGCGTTCGACGGGAAGATCAAGGGGACAACGATGATCATCGATCTCGGCGCCGAGAACACCGACCTGATCATCGCCGACGAAGACACCATCTGGATGCGCTCGATTCCCATCGGCGGGAACAACTTCACCGAAGCGCTGGTCAAGGCGTTCAAGCTGAACTTCCAGAAGGCCGAGGAACTGAAGCGCAACGCGGCGTCCAGCAAGTACGCCCGGCAGATCTTCCAGGCGATGCGTCCGATCTTCGCGGACCTCGTGGCCGAGGTGCAGCGGTCGATCGGGTTCTACGCCTCCGTGCACCGCGACTCGCGAATCAAGAAGATCATCGCGATCGGGGGGACGTTTAAGCTCCCGGGCCTTCAGAAATACCTTCAGCAAAATCTTCAGCTCGACGTCGAGCGGCTCGACCGCGTGGCGGCGCTGCCCCCCGCCGACGGAAAACTCGCGGCGGGGTTCAACGAAAACGCGCTGGCGATGGTCAGCGCGTATGGGCTGGCGCTACAGGCGATGGGCGAGGGCAAGGTGAGCAGCTCGCTGCTCCCGGCGCGCATCCGCCGTGAGAAAATGTGGCAGGAAAAGACCAAGTGGTTCGCCGCCGCCGCGGCGCTGTTCGTCCTGGGGACGGCCATCCCCTACGGCAGCTGGTTCATCCACAAGATGCAGTACGACAATCAAAGCGCCGAGCGCGCGACGATTGCCGGCGTGCAGAACACGGCCGCCGCGCTGGACACGGAGTGGCAGGCGATCGAGTCGTCCGGCGCCAACGATCGCGAGCGGATCAAGAACATCCGCTCGCTGACCGACTACCGCGACCTCTGGCCGCAACTGCTCGCGGACATCGACGCCGTGGTCCCCAAAAGCGACCCAGCGACGATCAAGCAGACGCCGCGCAAGGAGCGGCAGCAGGTGAACGTGGAGAACATCGTCACCCGCTACGAGCCGAACATCGGCGCGGTCGTCGCCGACACCGAATTCCGCAAGTACGCCGGCACCACCGGGAGCGGCGCGTCGACGGGCGGGTTTACCGCTCCCGCCGGCGTGCGCGGCGGCATGGGGGGCATGGACGGGATGATGGA
>JBBSLV010000477.1:0-3228 GCA_038233535.1 Tepidisphaerales bacterium
GGCGCCGCGCAGCGCGGTGGACTGTTCGCTCAGCCATACGCGCGCGCCGTCGCGGTAACCCGGATTCGCGATCAGCACGATCGCGCCGGCGCTGACGGCCAGCAGCAGGCTCACCAGCGCCATGCGTTTGAACCCGCCGGTGTTGCGGCCACTGTTGGGGGTGAAGTCGAGTTGGAACGCGGTGGCGAGGTCGCGCGCCGAGAGGATGCCGTCGTCGGCCAGGCGCGGTTTCGACGATGGGCGGGGACGTGACGGCGCGAGCAGGTCGGTGCGCTGCGGCGCGTCGTCTCGCGCCGGCGCGGGCTCATGCCGGGGCGGTGAACCACTCCGCTGGGGCTGGGCAAAGGTCGATTGGTTCAACGGCTCGACCGTCGTGCTCGACGCGGGGGCAGGCGCCGAAGCCGCCCCAGTCGGGCCGGCCGGCTTCACCTCGCGATGCACGGTCGCCGTCGAACCGGGCGATGCAGGCGATGCCCCGGGGCTTGTCGGCGTCGTCGCCGCCGGCGCGTTTTCCAGCAGCACGTCCGGATTGGCCGGCGGCTCCTGCATCCGGTTGCACTGCGGGCAGATCGTCGCGGCTTTGTCGACCGGCGTCGCGCAGTTGTAGCACACTCCGAACTCGCGGCTTAAGCCCTTCACCTGCGCGGCGAAGCGCCAGAACTGGTTCGTCGTCGGCCCGCGCACGACCGACTGCCCCGTCACCTGCCCGCGCGTCACCAGGGCCATCAACGTGTCGAACTTCATGCCCGGGGCGGCGGGGTTGCGGTTCTGGCGGACGAACCAGGGCCCCAGCCGCGCCCGCGTCGCCTGCCGCGTCGCGGGATTGTCGGCCATCGTGCAGCGCGGGCAGGCCGTGTTGTCGTAATCGTGGCTCGGGCGGTCGTTGACCGACCCGCAGAACGGGCAGACCACCTTGCCCGAGGGGACCGTCGCGCTCCGCACGGGCGACGTTTCAGGGCTCGGAATGTCCGTAGCGCGGCTCATCAACGTCTCGTCCACTTCGGCGAATGGGTCTTGCTGCATAACCGGATTGCCGCGAGACGACGGAGGGTTCGCCCTGCGAGGCTCCCCGGCGACGGCGTTACGCGACTTCGAACCGGCGTGTTTCGACATGACGATCTTCTTACGTCACGCCGCTGGCGATGGATCGAAGGTTATCAGAAAATCGCACCTCCCGTCCACTTTTGCCGGCGGCAACACGCTCCAGTATGGCCGCGTCCGGTAAAATCCGACCCTTCAGTGGGGCAGAAGGGAAGGTGGAGACCGCGTCGCTGCGCTCAACGGCGAATTCGTCTTCTCTGCCTACTGCCTACTGCCTACTGCCCTCGTCGCCAGCGCCCGCTCGAGCGTTACTGATAATTGCTGAAGCGTCAGCGCGACGTTGACGTTCGCGTGCAGGTACTCCTCGGCCCGCGCGAGCGCGTCGATGGCGGTGCACGCGGCATCGAGGTCGTCGGGGTCGGACGTCTCGCCCAGCCGCTTGCGGAAGCGCGTCGCGGCAACGTGCAGGTACAGCGTCAGCCCCTCGCGCGTCGCCTGGTCCTTGCTCGATAGTTCATCGCGTTCGAGCTGCTTTTCCGCGTACCCCTTCGCAGCCGCATCCAGCCACTGCGGAAGGCTCTCCGGGGGGCTGCCGCGGAGCAATCCGTCAATCTGCGACGTCAGGTCGCGGGCGCGCTCGACCACGCCGTCTTCAATCCACTTCAGCGCCAGCCCCAACGACCCGCCGGCGATGCCCGCGGCGTGGGCGGCGATCTGGGTGTTGATCCCGCGTCGCTCCAGTTCCCGCCGGACCAGCGATTCGTCGAGCGAAGCGAATTGCACGAGCTGGCAGCGGCTGCGGATCGTCGGCAACAAGGCGCCCGGCTGGTCGGTGAGCAACACGATCAGCGTCCGCCCCGCCGGCTCTTCCAACGTCTTGAGCATCGCGTTCTGCGCGTCATCGTTCATCAGCTCGGCCTGCTCGATGACGAACACCTTCCCCCGCCCCATCACCGGTTTGCGGCTGGCCGGCTCGATCAGCTCCGGGCGTATCACGTGGATCGACAGCGTGATCCCCTTGCTCTTCCCGCCTTTGTCGTGGTAGCGGATGTGCTCTTTGATGATCGTGTGAAAGTCCGGGTGATTGTCGGCCTCGATGACACGGCAACTCTCGCAACCCCCGCACGCGTCGGCCCCGGTGGGATGCTCGCACAAGAACGCCGTCCCCAGCGCCCGCGCGGTCGTGCCCTTCCCCACTCCCGTCGGCCCGGCAAAGATCAGCCCGTGCGGCAACCGGTCCGCCCCCATCGCCCCGCGCAGCCACGCGATCGCTTCGTCCTGCCCAAAGATGTCACGCAGCCGAATCATTGCGAGTACCTATCGAACACCGACGAAATCCGCAGTACGCCCCAAACGACAAACCCGATCACGAGCAGTGCGAACAGCAGGCAACCGATCCGAACGACCCGCCGAAACTGCCGGGCGAACGTGACGAACGGCTCGATCGGCCGATCGTACGGGCTCAGCGGTGGCGACGGATAGCCCAGTGGCTGCGGGTCCGCCTTCGGTTCCGAATCCTTCATCACCGCCCCGCACGATACCCGCTACGCCCCCGCCACTGGAAACCCCCGCCCCATCTCGCGCCGCCGCCGCCGCCACCACCGCACCGGCGCGATCGCCGTCAGCAGCGGGAGGAGCCAGAGGGGGAGGATGATCACCTCGATGGGTCCGGCACGCCCCCAGCCAATATTCAGCCAGCGGATTCACGCCGCGATGATCCAGAAGACCTCGAGCTGTGCAGTGTCCCCGCTCCCGTACTTGAACCAGAAGGGCTTAGAACCCGAGCGGTTGTGACGGAACAGGTGCAAGCGCGCTTTTGCAGTCACGACCCCCGAAGCTTGGTGCCCGGTCCGAACCCATACTCCATCGCTAGTAAAGAACGACCGCCCCACCACCATCGCCGACAGAACGCACACCACCGCCGACAGCAGCGTCAGCGCGTTGGCGATTCGTCGGGGCATAATTGGATTGTAACGGGAACGAAACGGTTACGCCGCCGACCCGCCATGGACACCTCCCACGCGTACGTGGGAACCCGTTCCGAACGGCCTGCGGCCTAAGGTCACGGAAACGGCAACGCCACATCTGTCACCCCCGTCCACGTCCCCCCATCGTCCACTGCGACGATTCCAGTCCCCGCCCCCGCCGTCAGCGTCACCACCGGCCCGCCCTGCCCGCCGTCTTCGA
>JBBSLV010000478.1:0-3226 GCA_038233535.1 Tepidisphaerales bacterium
CGCTGACCCGGAAGGACAGCAGATGGCGGATAGCAATCGCACGGGCAATGGTGGTGGCGGCGGAAAAGTCCCCCCCCCCAACGGCACGAACACCACGTCCGGCGGGTTCCGGGGACGCCGCGTCACCACCTGCTCGTTCTGCGGTAAATCCTCGCGCGACGTCGGTCCGATGGTCGAAGGCCCCAGCGACGTCTACATCTGCGCCAATTGCGTGGATCTGGCGCACAACATCATCCGCCAGGAGAAGCGCAAGCTCTCCGCCGGCGTGCCGCAGTTCACAAGCATCCCGGCGCCGCGGCAGATCAAGGAATACCTCGATCAGTACGTGATCGGTCAGGAGTACGCGAAGAAAGCGCTGGCCGTCGCCGTTCACAACCACTACAAGCGCCTCTCCACGCAGGAGACGGCCGGGGAAAACGGCGCGGCAACAGGCGTAGGCCGATCGCCCACCGACGATGTGGAGATCGACAAGAGCAACGTGTTGCTGATCGGCCCGACGGGCAGCGGAAAGACGCTGCTGGCCAAGACGCTGGCGAAGGTTCTCAACGTTCCGTTCGCAATCGGCGACGCCACGACGCTCACCGAGGCCGGGTACGTCGGGGAAGACGTCGAGAACATCCTGCTCAAGCTGCTCCAGGCCGCCGACTACGACCTCGAATCGGCCCAGCGCGGGATCGTCTACATCGACGAGATCGACAAGATCGGCAAAACGCAGAACAACGTCAGCATCACCCGCGACGTGTCCGGCGAAGGCGTGCAGCAGGCGCTTCTGAAGATGCTCGAAGGCACCGTCGCCAACATCCCCCCGCAGGGCGGGCGCAAGCACCCCGAGCAGCAGTACATCCAGATGGACACGACGCAGATCCTGTTTATCACCGGCGGGACGTTCGTCGGGTTGGAAGACATCATTCGCAAGCGGCTCGGAAAGCGTCAGATCGGCTTCGGCAGTGAAACCGCCCCGATCGAGACCGCCCGCGACCGCGCCGAAGTGCTGGCGCAGGTTCAGCCGGAAGATTTAGTCGAGTACGGGATGATCCCCGAGTTCGTCGGGCGCTTGCCGCTGTGCGCCACGCTCGAGCCGCTGGACACGAAGATCCTGATCAACATCCTGACCGAGCCGAAGAACGCGCTGGTGAAGCAGTACAAGAAGTTCTTCCGCCTCGAAGGCGCGGACGTGGAGTTCACCGACGCCGCCCTGGAGATGATCGCCGAGCGCGCGTTAAAGCGCGACACCGGCGCCCGCGCGTTGCGGGCGGTGTGCGAGGAGATCATGCTCGATCTGATGTACACGCTCCCCGACGCCCAGCAGGGCGGGAAGTACATCATCACCGAAGCCGTCGTGGAAGGCCGCCAGAACCTCTTCACGCTCAAGCCGGAGCGAAGGAAAGAGTCGGCGTAGCGAGAGAGAGAGGTGGCGAATGGGAAAGACGATCAAAAAACCGGCCGCGCGATGCCAGGCGGGCGGGGTGAAGCGAGCATCGACAGGCAACTTGTCTTCACCGAAACAGAAACGCCAGATGGCCGCGGTCGCCGAGTTCTTCCGCCGCAAGCAGGACGCATGGCGCGAGCTGTCCAGTGCCGAGCGTCGCAAGCAGGTGGCCGCGTGGGACCGGATGAAGCGCGGCGTGAATGCCGAGCGCGCCGGCTACCGGGAACCCTTCGTTGATTGAGCGCGTAGTACTGGACACCGGTCCGCTGGGTCGGCTGGCCCACCCGCGTCCCGCGGCGGGAATCCAGGCATGGTTCACCGATTTAGCCGCTGCGGGCACGATCATCGCGGTGCCCGAGGTGGCGGACTACGAGATTCGCCGCAACTTGATTCTCCACGGCCTTGATGCGTCGATCGCGGAGCTCGACCGGCTCAAGTTTACTCTGACCTATCTGCCGATCACCACTGCGGTCATGCGACGCGCCGCTGGTCTCTGGGCTGATGCCCGGAGGCGCGGGCGAGCCACTGCGCCCGATCATGCGTTGGACTGCGATGTAATCCTGGCGGCGCAAGCGCTGGAATTCGATGCGATGGTCGCCACCGAAAATGTTCGCCACCTCTCGCAATTCGTAAATGCGTTTGATTGGACTCGGTAAGCGTAGGTTCGGCTCCAGAGCGTCCCGCGACACATCCGCGCCGAGTCGCGATGCGTCCCTTCAGGACGTCAGAAACGGCAACTGCTCCTCGACTTCAACCCCATCGAGCTGGTCATAGCCGTCGGTCAGGGCCCGGTCGCGCCCGGCGGCACCGATGAGGCGGTCGGTGCCGCTGCGGACGAACGTGGACGGGTCGATCACCATAATCGGGAAGTTGTCGCTGTTGTCCGCGGAATAAAAGAGATCGTTGCCCGCGCCGCCGCCGAGGGTGTCATTTCCGCCGCCGCCGAAGAGCGTGTCGTTGCCCCCGCCGGACCACAGGGCGTTGTACGCCAGGTTGCCGAGGATCACATCGTCGCCGTCGCCGCTGAACGCGTTCTCGACGTCGCGGTTGATTTGATCGCCTTCAAGCCCGCCGCAGCCGAACATTTGCGAAAAGTCGTTGTCGGGATGGATGCGCCGCGCAGGAATGTGGCTGTTGCCCCATGCCGGGGGCGCGGTGAACTTGCCGAGGGAAATGAGAATGTTTTCGTCGCGGCGGGTGTAGTCGACGGCGTCGACGCCGCGCCCGCCGATCATGAGGTCCGCGCCGGTGCCGCCGTCGAGCTTGTCGTCGCCGTTGGCGCCTTCGAGCGTGTCGTTTCCCGCGCCGCCGTCGAGCACATCGTTGCCCCCGCCGCCGGAGATGAAGTCATCGCCCGGGCCGCTGCTGATGGTGTCGCGGCCGTCGCCGCCGATGACGGTGTCGTTGCCGCCGAACGCGCCGCCGGGTGCGCTGCCGATCGCGGCGTAGGAACCGAACCACGAACCGGCGACGACGCGATCGTTTCCAGCGCCGCACTCGATCGAGTAACGCGGGTAGGCGAACAAGGTCTCCCGGACCGAGCCCGGCGCCAGGTTGTGAATGTCGATGGTCGTGAATCGACCCGGCGCCACGATGTCGTCGTGGCCGTCGCCTGCGTCGATGTTGACCAGCGAGAACGACCCGGCGCTGAACGCGCCGACGTTCACATCGTTGATCAGTACGTTGACGACGTAGTTCGTGCTGTTGCCGGTGCTCGCACTCGCCTGCTCGACGAAGCGAATGATGTCGTCTCCGGCCGTTCCCTCCACGCGGAGGACGTCCCCGTCGAGGTCAGCG
>JBBSLV010000479.1:0-3222 GCA_038233535.1 Tepidisphaerales bacterium
CGTTGTTGGGATACAGGAACGCCGTCCCCTGGTACGGCAACCAAAGCGACAATCCATAAGTCTGACACTGCTGCCCCTCCGGCGTCCAATACCAGTCGCTGCGAAGGAAGGGAACGGCGCGGCGCATCGTCTCGAGGTCATTGCGCCGGCCCCCGGATGCGCAGGAGTCGATCAGCATATTCGGGTGACGCCGCTGCAACTCATCCCAGTACGCGAGATACCCTTCGACGTGCCGGATCTCCGTGATGCCCTGACGATCTTCCGCGTCCGCTCCCCGCCAGTACGGGAGCGGATCGATGTTGAAATCCTGGCGGTAAATGTCGATGCCCTGTTCGGTGATCAGCTTGTCGATGTGGTCCGTAAGCCACTGCCGGCACGCGGGGTCGCTCAACTTCAGCAGCCCGCCGCCCTTTCCGCCATGGACCCACTCGGGATGATTCTCGGCGATCCACGTCCCGGCCACGACGCGCTCCGGCTCAAACCAGAGGATTGATTTCAAACCTTTCTCATGCACGAAATCGCTCACCTCTCGAATTCCCTTGGGGAAGCGGCTGCGATCGACCTCCCACGTGCCGGTCTTGCTCCACATGTCGCCGCAGGGATACCACCCGGCGTCCTGCCACCACGCATCGAAGGGAATGCCGGCATCGAGATGCTCCTTAAGGAAAGCAAGCTCCTGCTTCGCGTTGCTTTTCAAGCTCGGCCCGTAATAGTTGCCCGTGCAGAGCGAGGCCAGCGCAGGCGCCAAGCGACCACCGGGGCGCGGCATGTTGTGGTTGACCATCCATCGTCGCCAGAGGTTCTGCCCGCGAATCCAGTCACCGCCGTAAAACTGCACCACCACGCGCGGCCCGCGCACTTCTTCGCCGGGATGGAGCTTGAAACGCGTCAACTCCTGCCCCCCTTGGACGCGCACGGCCGATTCATCCTTTGCCGAAGCGGCGCTTGCGTCGCCCGCATGCGCCCGCGAAAACTCCGCCGACCACTGCCCCGGCCAGCCCAGCGCCACGATCACGCCGTCTTTCTGCCACCCGAGATTGAAGTAGGGAAATGTTTCCTGCGTCGGACGGCCTCCGGTGCTGGCGATCGCCTTGACATGTCCCACCGGCATCGGCTCGGCGTGCGGCTGATAGCTGTCTGCCGACAACCGATCGCCGGTGTTGTAGCGAAGCCACCCCTCGCCCGCACTTTCACCCGCAAACATGGTGTCAATCGCGCGAATATCCTGAATCAACGGCGTATCGCTCGCTCCACCGTTCTTGAAATAAACGACCCATTCAATTGTCGGCGAATCAAGCCACTCGACGCCGACGCACCGCACGATCAGTTTTGTTGCAGGGTCGATGAATGTGAGGGTGTGCTCCCGCGATACGAGCGTCTCTACCGTCGCCCGTTCGACCTTCCACTTTGCCAACAGTTCCGAAGAGGGCTGCCCACCGTACATGAAGGAGAATGGCGGCGTGGTCGTGATGGAAGGGGAGCCTGTTGTACTCATTGGCAGATCGCCGAGCCACAGTTCACTCCCATCGTTCAGCACCACCTTGGCATCGGCCCAGTTGCCTTGATCGGAGTCGATGCCATCCCCACCGTCGGCGATATTAAACGAAAACTCTGTCGCCCCCTTCAGTTCCACGCTCACGGGTTGAGCGGGAGTTTGCAGGCGCACGACCTCCGAGACGAACACGTCGCGCCCGTCCAGCCCGACCGAGAAGACGATGCTCCCCCCGTTGGCGCGGGGATCGACGCCGATCTCGGATGTGAACAGCTTCGCCGGCTTGGGCAGCCGAACGACAAGAGCGCTGTTGGCATGACAGTACAGCCCGCGCTGGTACGACTTGCCTCCGATGCGGATCGGCTCTCCCGCGCGCGAGTTGATCTGCACCGGTCCGTGATTCTTCAAGACGTGCAGCCCCGGTTCGACCGCCGGCGTGACGCCAAGAAATTTCGCCTCGGACCACCGCCTGGCGCGGTTCATTTCCGCCGGCGACGGCGCCGCGGCGTAGCTCACCTGCGGCAGGATGCTCCACACAACGAGCAGCGAGGCAAGACGAGCAATGGCCGCGCGGGAGAATGTGCGGAAGAAAAACGGGTTCGGCATTCCCGTAAGTATACCACGGTATATTGCGAGTCTCCAGGCTTCCGTGGGTAAAAGGAAATCACCAGCGGAGTTCGAGCCTCCCGATTCCGGCGATATGGCGATCGAGAACACAAAAGACCCGGGATCTCAGAGTCCCGGCACGTACCCTTGTCCGAATTTCGCGCTCAGCGGGCCGCGAAAGCCTTCGCCGAACGGCATCCACGACGTCGTTCCACCGTCGACGATGAGGGTTTGCCCGACGATGTAGCGCGCATCGTCCGATGCCAAAAAAGTTGCGACCCGGGCGATGTCGATCGGTTGACCAACAAAGCCGGAGGGAATGCCTCTTCCCGCCTCGCGCGGGTCATAGCCGGGGACGGCGGTGTAAGTGTTTTCCACCTCGATGCTGCCCGGCGCGATCGCGTTCACGCGGATCCCGACTGGGGCAAGCTCGATCGCAAGCTGTCGATTGAACGAAACGATCGCGCCGCGGGTTCCAGCGTAAACAGAATGCTCTTGCTTTCCCTGGAATGCATGAATCGATGTGACGTTGATCACGGTGCCCGCGCCAGCCTTTCGCATGGCCGGCGCCACTGCTTGCGTGAGGAAGAAGGGCGCGCGGACGTTGACGGCATAGAGCGTGTCGAACTGCTCCGGCGTCACCTGCTCGAACGGGCGGTTCATCGTGATCCCGGCGTTGTTAATCAGCACATCAATGCCGCCCAGAAACGCCGCCGCCCTCACGGCCAAGTCGCCGATTTGATCGAAGTCGCTGAAATCAGCCGCGAACGCATCGGCTACACCACCACTGCCTCGGATTTCCTCCACCGCCTTGACCGCGCCGGCGGAACTGTGCGAATAATGAAGCGCGACCGACGCCCCCTGCCGGGCGAACTCCAGCGCCATCTCGCGACCGATGCCGGTCCCCGCCCCGGTGACCAGAACCTTCTTGTCTTCGAGCCGTCTTTCCGACATCAAGCTGTCCTCTCACGTCTTTACTTGCTTCGTAACACTTCACCCCTCTGCAACGTTTTCCACCGGCAGCGGCGGCAGCGTGCCGGTTTTTAGCAGCGTGCGCAACGCCTCGGCGATCGTCGCCGTCGGGTCGTGGCCACGCAAACGCAGCGTGCGATACACGCTCATCA
>JBBSLV010000480.1:0-3221 GCA_038233535.1 Tepidisphaerales bacterium
AGCCAGCTAGAGCGTGCGAAGAAGTCGGGGCCGTGCGTCCGGTCGTTTCAGCCGCTTCGCAGCCGTAGAGCACGAGTAGCTGCCGGAGCAGGAACTCACGCGCGTGGACGAAAGCCGGTGGGGGTGGACGAAAAGGTGGACGAAAAGAGTTTGGGCATTAAAAAACCCCCGGAAAACCGGGGGCTTCGTATGGAGCGACGGGGAATCGAACCCCGATTTGCTGAATGCGATTCAGCCGTCATCCCGTTAGACCATCGCCCCGGGTGATCGGGGGTATTTTAGGAACCAGCGTTCGTGCGTCAAGAGAAGGATCGCGGGCGTCGCTCGTCACTCACTCGTCGCTCGTCAGGATCGCGCTGGAAAAATCATCGGCGGTATTTTGACGTGCTTCAGATGCGTCGCCTATAGTCGGGGGCGAGCGGGACGGTGAGGTTTTCTTACGAACCTCCGGGAGGCAACACGACGGATGCCGAAACGAGGATTCATGGCCAGCGATCAAGATCTCGAGCAACTGACGGCGGTGTTCCGGCTGTTGTCGGACAAGACCCGGCTCAACATCCTCATGCTCCTCTCGGAGGGCGAGCGGAACGTCACCAGCCTGTGCGATGCGCTCAAGCTTCCCCAGCCGACGGTCAGCCATCATCTGGGGCTTTTGCGGATGAACAACATCATCGGCAACCGTCGCGACGGCAAGCAGGTGTTTTACACGCTCAACGGCCGCGTCGACGTCGATGCCCTGGGCGCGATGCAGATCGGGGTTGAAAAGTTCAACATTGGGATCAACGAGCGCACGCCGCAGTAACGCGATCGTCGTTTTATTGCGCGATCTCCGCATTCTCTTCGAGTCTGCGCCCGGTAAGGCGCAGGAACACGTCTTCCAGCGTCGGCTTCGCGACGGAAACCGAATCGATCAATCCCGGCGCCGCCCCCACGACGGCGGGGACCAGCTCGTGTGCGTTCGACCGCTCCAGGCGCACCGACTTTCCGTCCATTGTTGCGTCGAGGGCCAGTTTTCCCCGGAGCCTCGCGACGAGCGCCGCGGGGTCACGGCTCGTCATCGTCATCACGTCCCCGCCCACGCGCTGCTTCAGGTTGGCCGGCGCGTCGCAGGCGACGAGGTTGCCGCCATTGAGGAACGCGACGCGGTCGCAGTCGTCGGCCTCGTCCATCAGGTGGGTCGTGAGCAGGACCGTGAGCCCCTCGCGCTGCCCGGCTTCGCGCAGCAGCGCCCATACCTCGCGGCGCGCGGCGGGGTCGAGGCCGGTGCTGGGCTCGTCCATGAGCAGGACGCGCGGGCGGGTGAGCAGCGCCTTGGCGATCTCGACGCGCCGGCGCATTCCGCCGCTGAACTTGCCGACGCGCTCGCTGGATCGGTCGGCGAGATTCACGCGGGACAGCAGCTCGTCCATGCGCGACCGCAGCGCCGAACCGCGCAAACCGAACAGGTGGCCGTGATGCCGGAGGTTCTCCGCGGCGGTCAGTTGCTTGTCGAGGCTGGGGGATTGAAAGACGACGCCAATGCGGCTGCGCACGTCGGCGGCGCGCGTCGCGAGGTCCAACCCGTCGATCGTCGCGGTTCCGGATTGCGGGGGGATGAGCGTGGAGAGAACGCGGAACAGCGTCGTCTTCCCGCTGCCGTTGGGCCCGAGCAGGGCGAACGCTTCGCCGGGCGCGACGGACAAACTCACGCCGCTCAGCGCGACGCGCTCGCCGTAGCGGTGGGTGAGGTGGTCGGTTTGAACGATGCTCACTGGGTAACCATCTCAAACAAGATTAGCCACCGATGGGGCGCCGATGAACACCGAGCGGATGCACTCATTATCGGTGTGCATCGGCGCCCCATCGGTGGCAACAGAATCTTCCTGAGGGAGTCACTTAATGCTGCGCGTGATCCCCGCCGCCGGCGGCGGATTCGGCGGGGTTGAAGATGGGGCGGTTGTTGAACAGCGGCCCGCGCAGCACGTCGGGGATCAGCGCGACGACCAGCAGCACGCACAAAAGGAGCGGAACGATGAAGATCGTGTAAATCAGCTTCCCCTCGAACTTCAGGTGCATGAAGAAGTACGCGACGAGGATCGCCTTCACCGACGCGATCAATAGCGCCAGCAGGATCTTCACCAGATCGCTGGTCGGGTGCAGGAAGTACACGCCGACGGTGATCCCCGTCAGCACGACCAGCGCGAGGAAGATGGCGATGTAGTTCACGTGATGGTGCGGCGTCGCCACGGTCACGCCGTGCGCCTCCTCGGGCTCGTTCATTCGCGATGTTGCAGGGGATTCGCTCATGGTCGTTTTCCTTCTCTTCACTGGCAACCAACAACTGGCAACTTTTCTAGATCAGATACAGCAGCGGGAACAGGAAGATCCAGACAAGATCGACGAAGTGCCAGTACAAACCGACGTATTCGGTGTGCGGCGCGAGAACCCTGCCGCGAAGCGCCTGGGCGAGCAGGATCGCGATGGCGACAATTCCGCCGACGACGTGCAACCCGTGGATGCCCGTCAGTGTGAAGTAGCAGGCATAGAAGATGTTTTTCCACGGGCCGTAGCTGATCGCCTGGGCGATGGTGCTTGCCGGGAGGGTGTACTCCGCGTGCCCGCCGTGGTCGGTCGCGGAGGATCCTTCGGCAGTGTGGGCGACGCCCGCGCCGCCCGTGCCGGCGAGGCGCTCGACGCCCTGCTCGCTGATCCAGTGGATGTCGAACGTCCCGCCCGCCGGAAGCGGGGCGCGGACGCCGCCGAGCACCAGGGTGCTCTGGTCGTCCGACCAGTGGGCGTGGCCGTCGTAGACATACGTGACCTTGTCGGCCGGGTCGGTGGCGACGACGGTGTAGTGGACGAACTTCGCCTGATACTCGATGGTCTTGATGACCATGAACCCGAACGCGCACACCAGCGTGAGCCCGAGCATCAGGATGAGGCGCGAGCGGTTGCCCTTCTGTGCCGCATCGACCGCCAGCGCCATCGTCAGCGACGAGAAGATCAGCACCAGCGTGTTCAGCGCCGCCCAGGGCTTGGAGAGCGTCAGCGCGTGCTCGGCGAAGATCTGCGGCTCGCCGGAGCGGAGAATGATGTACGTGCCGAGAACGCCGATGAAGAACATGATTTCGCTGGCTAAAAATAGCCAGATGGCGATCTTCCCCGGCGGCGTCGGGTCGCCGTGGCTCGTCACCGGGTCCGGCGCGTGCTCTTCGGCGATGTAACCGTGATTCAGAATCGAT
>JBBSLV010000481.1:0-3218 GCA_038233535.1 Tepidisphaerales bacterium
ACGAACTGGGTCTGCGCGTGCCGGAGGACGTGGCGATCGCCGGGTTCGACGACATTCTTGCCGCGGCGCACACCTCGCCGGCTTTGACGACCGTTCGTCATCCCACGTCCGAGGTCGGGCGTCGGGCGGCTGAGCTGCTGTTCGAGCGCGCGGGGTTCGGGGGCGGCGACGGGAGCGCGGCGACCGCCGGCCCCGGGCGCGTCCACGCGCGGATTCCATGCCAACTCATCGTCCGCCGCTCGTGCGGGAGCCCGGGTCAAAAATAATCGTAAATTCCGGTGCGTTTTCACCAACACCCGCCCGCGCTGCCCGTAATACGCACAGGCGCCACCGGTTACAAATTTGCCCCCCGGCGACACGAGCGCAGTTGGAGAAAGATTGCATGATCCTGCACCGTCACATCTCGTCTGCACTCCTGCTCGCGGGGGCGATGTTGGGCGGCATGATGACGGCCGATGCGTCGGCGGACGAGTCGCTTTTCGCCGCCGCCCGCACCATTCTTGAAACCAAGTGTTTCGAGTGCCACGGCGGGAAGACCAATCGCGCGGAGCTGGACCTTTCGACGCGCAACCTGCTCCTGGAAGGCGGGGAGACGGGACCGGCCGTCGTGCCCGGGAAGAGCGCGGAGAGCCTGCTCTATAAGAAGGTGACGCACGCCGACGAACCGGGCATGCCGTTCAAGCGCGACAAGCTGTCTGAGAGCGAGATCACAACCCTCGCGAAATGGATCGACGCCGGGGCGGTCTATGATGAGCCGCTCACGTTCGAGGCCGACACGTTCTGGTCGCTCAAGCCCCTCGCCAAGCCGGACACGCCACAGGCGAAGGACGCGGTCACGCCGGGGGCGATGACTCCCCTTGACCGGTTCGTCCTTGCCAAGCTGAATGAGAAGGGGATGAAGCCGTCGCCGCCGGCGGACAAGCGCACGCTGCTGCGCCGCGTCACGCTGAACCTCACAGGGCTTCCGCCGACGGGGGAGGAGTTGAAAAATTTCCTCGCCGATGAATCGACCGATGCGTACGCGAAGGTCGTCGATCGTCTGCTCGCCAGCCCCCGTTACGGCGAGCGCTGGGCGCGGCACTGGATGGACACAGTCCACTACGCCGACACCCACGGCCACTCCCAGGACCGCCCGCGCGCCAATGCTTGGCCGTACCGCGATTACCTCATTCGCTCGTTCAACGACGACAAGCCGTACGGCCGGTTCGTCGAAGAGCAGATCGCCGGGGACGCGCTGTTCCCCGACGATCCCGACGGCATCGTCGCCGTGGGCTTCATCGCGGCCGGACCGTGGGACGACAGCTCGCAGGTGTTTTTAACCGAAGGCTCGTTCGACCAGCGGCAGGCGCAGAACCTCGATCGCGACGACATGGTCGCCACCACGATGTCGACGTTCGTCAGCACGACCGTCCACTGCGCGCGCTGCCACGACCACAAGTTCGACCCGATTCCGGATGAGGAGTATTACAACCTCCAGGCGGTGTTTGCCGGCGTGGACCGCGTGGATCGCCCGTACGACACCGATCCGAAAACCAACGCGATTCGGCAGGCGCTGCTCAAGCGAAAGACGGCGCTGGATGTGTCGCTCAAGGGCAAGGCGCTGCTCGAGCCGTCCATTCAGGCGGAAGTGGCGGCGTGGGAAAAACAGATCGGCTACGACGCAATCGACTGGCGGCCGCTGGATGCGATCAGCCACACCTCCGAGGGCGGGGCGACGCTCACGAAGCAGCCGGATGGGTCGATTCTCGCCGGCGGGACGCGCGCCGAGGTTGACACGTATACCGTCACCGCGCGGACGGACGTGAAGGGGATCACGGCGATTCGGTTGGAGGTTCTCGCGGATGAAAACCTCCCCCTGCGCGGCCCCGGCCGGTCGGACAACGGAAACCTTACCCTGACCGGGTTTCGCGTATCAGCCGGCGACCAGCCCGTCGCGCTTCAGAACCCGACGGCAGACTTCAACCAGGTCTTCGACGGCGTCGACTGGGGCGTCACGAAAACCCTCGATGGCGATTCAAAAACCGGATGGGCCATCTATCCCCAGATCGGTGAATCGCACTTCGCGATCTTCGAGACCAAAGAAGATCTCACGATCGATGCCGCTGCGCCGCTTACGTTCATCCTCGAGCAGAAGTGGCCCGCCCATTCGATCGGAAAGTTTCGGCTGTCGGTGACGACGTCGCCGCGCCCGGTGCGCGTCAACCCGCTGCCCGATAACATCGCCAGGATCATTGCCACGAGCGCCGCGACGCGCTCGGACGATCAAAAAATCGAGCTGGCCGCGTACTTCCTGCAAACGCGGATCGACGACGAGCTCAAGGCGCTGCCCACGCCGGAGATGGTGTACGCCGTCGCCAGCGACTTCGAGCCGCGCATGATCTTCAAGCCCGCGAAAATCCCGCGGCCCATCCACCGTCTCCTGCGCGGCAACATCGACAGGCCCAAAGAGCTTGCCTCGCCGGGGGCGCTGTCCATGGTGCCGGAGTTGACCGCGCAGTTCGCTCTGTCCGACCCGAATGATGAGAGCGCGCGCCGCGCCGCTCTGGCGAAGTGGATCACCGACCCGAAAAACGTGCTTACGTGGCGCTCGATCGTCAATCGCGTCTGGCACTACCACTTCGGTCGCGGCATCGTCGACTCGCCCAACGATTTCGGCGAGATGGGGTCGCGCCCGACGCACCCCGAGCTGCTCGACTACCTCGCCGCGACGTTCGTCGAGTCCGGCGGATCCATAAAGTCGCTGCACCGAACGATCCTGATGAGTGCGACGTATCAGCAGTCGTCGGCGCACAACGAAGAGTTCGCGAAGATCGATTCCGACAACCACTACCTCTGGCGGATGAATCGCGCCCGTCTCGACGCCGAGCAGGTGCGCGACGCGGTTCTTCAGATCACCGGGAAGCTCGACCTGACGATGGGCGGCCCGGCGGTGCAGCAGTTCGTGATGCACGATCCGACGCCGCCCGTCACGCCGATGCTCGATTATGAAAAATTCGACGTCGACGCGCCCGGCGCGTTCCGCCGCAGCGTCTACCGGTTCGTGTTCCGCACGATCCCCGACCCGTTCATGGACACGCTCGACTGTGCCGACGCTTCGCAGCTCTCGCCGGCGCGAAACGTCTCGATGACGGCGCTGCAAGCGCTGGCGATGCTGAACAACCGGTTCGTCGTGCGACAGAGCGAGCACCTGGCGGCGCGCGTCGCCGGCGCGGGTGATG
>JBBSLV010000482.1:0-3209 GCA_038233535.1 Tepidisphaerales bacterium
ACAAGCAGCAGGCCGCTCGCGACGTCGCTCCACGTCATGGCCGCGCTGCGGTAGCCGAAGGTGACGGGGCTGCTGATCAGCCAGACGCCCAGCCCAATCACCGTGAAATTCGTCCAGAGCCACTTCTGGCGCATCTGGCGGATCATCTCGGCGTGATCGTGCCCGGCGTCCATCTCGCCAGGCTGGTGACCGTCGCTGTCCCGAGTCTTTAAGACCAGGTCCATCCCGCACTTCGGGCAGTTGCCCGGGACACCCTCCCGCACTTCCGGGTGCATCGGGCAGGTGTAGGTGGTCGCGCCGGTCGGTTCGTGTGCTGTCTTCATCGAGCCCTTCTCAATCATCAGGTTGGTGTTGCTCGTCCTTGCCGGCCGGTGGTTTGCCGAGCTTGTTTTCCTGGTAGAACTTCAGCGGATCATCCTTCAACGCCGCGACCATCTTCGGCAGCGTGTCGCGCAGAGACCGCCGGGGCGCCCACCCGATCAACGAGCGGGCGCGAGAGGTGTTCAGCTCGTAGTGGTCGTCGGCCAGATCGATCATCCACGGCTTGATGAACGGCTCGTCGACCAGCGGCAGGTCGCCGGCCAAGTCCTGCACCCACGCCCCAGCTTTCGCGACGGCCTTTGGGATGTGTTTCGTCTCCCGATCCTCGCCGTGGATGAGGCGGCCGAAGGCCCGCTGCAGTTCGTCATAGCTGAGCGTCTGGTCCTCTCCAATGAGAAGCACGGTGGCCGGCGCGAGTTCGTCCCGCTTATTCACTGTCAGGACGAGCGCGTCGACAACGTCGTCCAGGTGAACGAACGCCTGACCATGGCTTACGTCCCCCGGAAAGACATGGCTCGTGAGTGTCCGCTCATAGATTCGCTGTATCTGATTGGCAAGCGGGATTGAATGGCCGCGGTCGTTGTAGACGCCGGCGATGCGGAGGACCACGAAGGGGATTGCCCCGTGTTCCGAGCGGATGACCTCTTCCGTTTGCACCTTCGAGACTGGATAGTCCCACTTGGGTTCAAGCGGCCAGTCCTCGTTAATGGGGTTGCCGGGCGTCGTCGGAGCATGAACCAGCATCGTGCTGGAGAAGACGAACTGACCGACGTTGAAGCCTTGCAGATGCCGCAGGAGCCGTTGGGTACCGCGGACCGTGACCTGCTCGTACTGGTCGCTCGGCTCGCCGGAGAAGTCGTAGTAGGCGGCCAGGTGAATCACGGATGCGATTTTGTCCCCGTAGGCGTACCGCACCCGCGCGAGGCCCGAACGCACGCTTTGGTCATCCGTGACGTCCACACAAACGCACTCGGCCTCGGGCCGCGGATGCGGCGATCCGCGGCGGTCAAAGCCGACGACGCTGAACTGCTCGGCCAAACGTTTCACCGTGGGATTCCCGATCATGCCCGTGCTGCCGGTGACGATGACGACCTCTTTTTCCTCTTCCATGCGTGCTCCTCATCGCCTCAACCTGCGTTGACGGTCTCCCGCGTTTGTCAAAGCGGGCCGGCGGTTAACCCCGCCTTGTCGCCGTGGCCCGGCTCGTCGCAGGCTGTGCGGCACCCATGAGCGGCCCGAACCCGAGGGAGCAGCACGATGATCCCGGCTGCCATCGCCGCGGGTTTCAGGGTCACGAGATTCTTTGGCGCATCAGGTGTCACGGCTTCTCCTTAACGGCTTCAATCGTTGCTTGCACCTCGCCGCACTGCTTCATCTCCGTCGCGTAGTAAGGGTTGGCGACCTCGGGGGCGGTCTGGAGCCAGCGCGCCTTCTTCATCGGGCAGAACATCACGTAGAGCGTGTCGGCGACCGCGTTCGACGGCGGGCAGACCTCCGCCATCGCGATGACCGCTTCGCTCAACGGGCTGAACAGCTTTCGCTGCTCGGGCAAGGGCTTGCCCTTGAGCGTGGCGGCGGCCTTCAGGACATTGCGGGCGTGAGCCTCCGCGTCGGGCGGTGTGACATCGACCAGCTTCTGCGCGGCGACGATCAGCGGCTCGACGTTCAGCGGACCCTGCGGCGGCTTTGCGGCCCCGAGCGCCTTGACCATCTCCAGGTACGGCGCGAACACCGCGTCCACGTCGGTCGACCACTTGAGCTTCGCGCCCGCCGTTGCGGCGGCTTGGGTCGTCGAACTCTGAGTCCTTGGATCAACCGGGACCGAGGCGTTCGCTTCCATCTCGCCGGACATCGGCATGCCGGCGGGAACTTTGTTCGTTGTTGTCGTGGCAGCGGCGGCGCCGTTGCCGTTGCCGGCCAATAGCCGGTCGTCCAGGTGCTTTTGAACGGCCTCGCGCATGCGGCTTTCGGCATCGAGCAGGAACTGGCCGCTGGTCACGACTTGCTCGCCGGGCGCAAGACCTTCCAGGATCTGGATCATGCCGTCGCTGCTGGAGACGCCGGTTGTCAACTTGCGCGGCTCGAACCGGCCCTCGCCCGCCGACACGAACGCGATCTGCCGGGTGCCGGTGTCGATGACGGCCTCGCGGGGAATCAGCATCGCGTCGTCCGCCAGCTCGGCCACGATCTGGGCCGTCGCGTACATGCCCGGGAGCAGCGCCAGCTCGGGGTTGGGCAGTGCGATGCGCACCGTGGCGGTGCGGGTGGCCGGGTCCACATGCGGGGAAATGAAGATCACCTCGCCTTCGATCTTCCGGCCGGGAATCGACTCGACGGTCGCGGTCACGCCCTGACCGAGCTTGATGAACGGCATGTCCTGCGCGTAGACCTCCGAGTCCAGCCAAAGCATCGAATGGTCAACAATCCGCAGCACGCGGTCGCCCGCTTTCACGGCCGCCCCCTCAACCACCATTTTTTCGGTCAGGTGACCGGTGATGGGGCTGAAGAAGGTGACGGTCCGCGGGGCGCGGTCGAGGGCCGCGAGCTCGTCGATCTGCCGCGGGCTCAGTCCCCAGAGTTCCAGCTTCTGCCGGGTGGATTGCAGCAGCGTCTCGGTGGTGCGTCGCGCCACGTCGTCGGCATCGGCACCGAGTGACGCGCCGCCGCGCCGGGCGGCGATCAGTTCTTCCACGGCCACCTGCACCTCGGGGCTGTACAGGTCGAACAGCTTGTCGCCCTTCTTGAGGTGTATGCCGACGGTGTCGGCGTAGAGCTTTTCGATCCAGCCCGACACGCGAAGGTTGACGTCGTGGATGTTCGGTTCGGCAAAGTCGAGATAGCCGACGGCGCGGATGGTTTGCCGCACCGGCCCCTTCTCGACTGGCGCG
>JBBSLV010000483.1:0-3186 GCA_038233535.1 Tepidisphaerales bacterium
CGGGGGAACTTCCTGATCATGCACTGCCGCGGGGTGCTCAACCGGGCGGAAAAACAGATCGAGCTGCTCAGCAAGGCTCCCGATGGCGAATTGGAAGCCCATCCGTTAAGCGACCAAGGACAGTCGGTTTAGTAACTATCTCAAAACAAGAGTTTGCCACCGATGGGGCACCAATGAACACCGATGAAATGCATCGATTCATCGGTGTACATCGGTGCCCCATCGGAGGCAAAAGTCTTTTGAGATCGTTTCTTAGGCCTTGCTTCGGTGCAATGAATCGCGTGAAAGTTCAGTCACGCGACCCCGCCTGACGTATGATTCGTGAATGCCACGGTGTGGAAGACCGTGGCGTATCCCCATGGCTGAGATCCAATCAAACGACGCGCTGGAGTTGCTGAAGGCCGATGGCCGGCGCGTCGGGGAGTACCTCCGCGAATTTCTGGGCAGTCGCACGAACGGTCCGCCGAAGCTTATCGAGGCGATTGAGTACAGCGTCTTAGCTGGGGGAAAGCGCCTAAGGCCGGCACTGGTCATGGAATGCGCTCGCGTCTGCTCTCCTCCGAAAAAAAACAGGGACGGGAGCTATTTTTTTCCATCGGCGTTGGCGGCGGCGGGGGCGATCGAGCTGATTCACACGTTCAGCCTCGTCCACGACGACCTGCCCGCGATGGACGACGACGACCTCCGTCGAGGCCGGCCGACGAACCACAAGGTTTTCGGCGAGGCGATGGCGATCCTCGCCGGGGATGCGATGGTCACGCTCGCGTTCGAGCTGCTCGCGACGCAGGCGTCGCCCGACGTGGCGCCGGCGCTGATCCGCGAACTTGCAACGGCGGCGGGCCCCGAAGGCATGATCGGGGGGCAGGTGCTGGACATGGCGGGCGAGAACCAGTCGCTCGCGCTCGACGAATTGAACCGGATCCACCGGATGAAAACCGGCGCGCTGCTCACGGCGGCGTGCAGGCTCGGGGCGATCTCCGCCTCCGCCGGCGAGACCGCTTTAGCGGCTGTGTCTTCCTACGGTCAGCACCTGGGCATCGCGTTTCAGATCGTCGATGACGTGCTGGACGTCACCTCGACGCCCGAGCATTTGGGCAAGCGCACGAAAAAGGACGCGGGCAAGGGCAAAAACACCTACCCCGCGCTGATGGGCTTGGACGCCAGCAAATCCACCGCCCGCGAGCATCTGGATGCCGCGATCGGGGCGCTGTCCGAATTCGGCCCCCGCGCCGATCGGTTAAGAGACCTCGCGCGGTTCGTGGTGGAGCGTACAAGGTGATTTGGATGAGTCGTGAGAGAAAACGAGGATGATCAGGAGCTGTCCAAACGAGCTCTTCAGCCGGGGTTGGGAATGGACGAGAAGCGGTATCGCCGATACAAAGGCCAGCGAGCGTAAACGCAGAAAGATGAAGGTTTAGCCGCGATGTCCGTGTTGCCGCGCATCAAATCCCCCGCCGACCTGCGGAAGCTCTCGCCGGATGAGCTGAAGACGCTCGCCAGGGAGATGCGCGATCGCATCTTCACCGCCGTGAGCAACAACGGAGGACACCTCGCCTCCAACCTCGGCGTGGTCGAGCTGACCATCGCGCTGCACCTCGTTTACGACTTCGGTCCCTATCCCGAAGGGCCCGACCGTCTGCTGTTCGACGTCGGGCATCAATGTTATCCGCACAAGATGCTCACGGGCAGGACCGAGCAGTTCGAGAGGTTGCGCAAGAAGGGGTCGGTCAGCGGGTTTCCGGCACCGGAAGAGTCGCCGTACGATTTGTTTTCGGTGGGTCATGCGGGCACCGCCATCAGCACCGCCGTCGGGATGGCGCGGGGGGATCAGCACCTGAAGCGCGAGAACCACGTCGTCGCCGTCGTCGGCGACGCGTCGATCGTCAACGGGCTGGCGTTCGAGGGGTTGAACAACGCCGGAACGCTCAAGCGGCAGTTGCTCGTCATCCTCAACGACAACGGGATGAGCATCAGCCAGCCGCAGGGCGCGTTCAGCCAATATCTCGAGCGCGTGCGCGTGAGCACGACGTACGAGGAGTTCAAGAAGATCTCGGAAAAACTCGTCCACAAGCTCCCCACGCCCGTGGGACACACGATCGAGCACATGTGGCACGGGTTCAAGGACGGCGTGAAGCACGCGATGTGGCCGGGGCAGATCTTCGAGAGCCTAGGCATAAAGTACATGGGCCCGATCGATGGCCATGATCTGCCCGGGCTGATGAACATGCTGGCCGAGCTGAAGCACGTGACGTCGCCGGTGCTGCTGCACGTGAAGACGGTGAAGGGGCAGGGGTATGAGATCGCCGCCAGCGAGCCGACGCGGTTTCATTCGCCCGCGGCGTTCAGCATGAACGGATGCCGCGTGGAGATCACCAAGGCGACAGGGAAATCGTGGACCGCGGCGTACGCCGACGCGATGATCGCGCTGGCGAAGCAGGATCCGCGCGTCGTCGCGCTGACGGCCGCGATGCCCGATGGCACGGGGTTGTCGAAGTTCGAAAAGGAAATCCCCGACCGCTACCACGACACGGGCATCTGCGAAAGCCACCTGATCGCCATGGCCGCCGGGATGTGCAAGAGCGGCATGAGGCCGTTCGCCGCGATCTACTCCACGTTCATCCAGCGCGCGTTCGACCAGGCGTGGCAGGAGGTGACGCTGAACGGGCTGCCCGTGGTGTTCTGCATGGACCGCGCCGGTTATGTCGGCGACGACGGTCCGGTGCACCACGGGTTCATGGATCAGGCGTTCTTGCGCCCGATGCCGGGCATGGTCCTTATGGCTCCGAGCGATGAAGCGGAATTGAATCGCTCGCTGCGGCTCGCGCTGTCGCTGGAAACGCCCAGTGCGGTGCGGTATCCGCGAGATAATGTGCCTGCCGTGAACTTCGAGGACGAAATATCCGCGGAGCTACGCTCCGCCGCTAAATTGGAGTGGACGGTGGGCCAGTCGCGCGTGCTGCGCGAAGGGGCTGACGCGACGCTGATCGTCTATGGCGCTTTGGCGCAGAACGTCATGATCGCCGCCGAGGAGCTTGCCTGCGAGGGCATCAATGTCGAGGTGATCGACGGTCGCTTCTGCAAGCCGATCGATGGAGAGATGCTCGCCCGCGTGCTGAAGCCAAGCCGAGCAGTGCTGACGATCGAAGACCATGCGTTGCAGAATGGGTTCGGCAGCGCGGTGCTGGA
>JBBSLV010000484.1:0-3183 GCA_038233535.1 Tepidisphaerales bacterium
GAACCGCTCCTTGTACGGGTCGCCCCCGGGCGTGAGGTCGATCCGCTCGTAGCCCTGCTCCAGCAACATCTTCCCAAGCAGCAGCACGTGGAACTTGCCCGGGGAATGGTCGGCCAGCAGCGGGTTGTGCGAGATGAGGCTGAGCAGCACGTGTTTGCGGTCGATCGTGTTGATCTGGAACGACGCGATGCGCTCGCCGCACATCAGGACGGTCGTGTGCAGCAGCCCGGGAACCTTCATCATCTCGACGTGGAATGCGCGCTTGAACGGATCGTTCGCGAACGGCGCGGCGCCGTTCACGGCCATCCGGCGGGCATCATAGAAGAGCGTGACGTCGTCCATCAGCGCCTCCAGCGCCGCGGGATCGGTGATCTGCCTGAACTCGACCTTGCCGACTTTCCCCAGCCGCTTGAAGCGCGCCTTGTTGCCGGACTTGGCCAGCGATTTGCGGATGTCGCTGCCGTCGCCAAGCATCATCAGCGGCCGGCGGTGCGTGCGGAGGAGACAGCTGCGCTTGGCCTGTGGATCGTTCAACCACGCGAGCGGAGAGGCGGCGGGCAGGTAGCGGAAGCTGAGCGTCGCTTTGGGCACTTCACGGCGCAGCGACTGGATCGCGCTCCAGATGAACGGTTCGCCGACCTCGGGCAGCGCGATCCACGTCTGGTATTCCGCCTGGTGGGCGCCGGCCGGCACGAGCTTCCGCGCATCGCGCGACACGGCCAGCGTCAGCAGCCCGTTCAACTGCCCCGAACCGTCCCGCGACAACGTGAGCAGCGGCTCCCACTGCGTCCGATAAATCCCGTACCACGTTCGCGCGAACCCCGGCGCCTGAAACGTCGTGGCCCACGGGCACCGCTGGTAGAGCGTCGCCCACTGCGCGCAAAAGCCCGCGTCGGCGAGCAACGCATCGGCTGCCGCGCCGCGGACGATCTGGATCGTTATCGGAACGCAAACGCTCGTCATGCTGGTGGAACCCTTCCCAGCATCGAGATCGGCAGAAATGAGACGTCACTGAGCGAATGCGCCGGCTATTCTTCGCCGGGGGTGCAATGCCGGATGCGTTAGCCCTGCATCGAAATGCTGGCTTCCATCCGCGCGTCCGGGGCTGGCATGTCCAGGTGCGTCGCGGCGACGGCGGCCTTCTTTTTGCCCAGCTGGTCGAGCAGCATGGCCCACGTCTGGCGCTGGTAGCGCAGGATCGAAAGGGCCTCGTCCATCGGGGCAAGTTCGTGCTGAATGTTCGCCTCGATCAGCTTCTTGTAGACGAACGTGTACAGGGCCGAGAGCCGCTTGCACAGGTCCGGCGCGACGTCTGGCTTCAACGTGATCGACAGCTCGGTGATGATCTTCTGCGCCTTGGAGATCAGCTTGTAACTGTCCTCGAAGCGATTTTCCAGGAGGGCGACGCGCGCCTGCTCGCCGAAGCGGAGGGCGCCGTCGTACAGCATCAGCTGCAACTGCTCCGGCGTGGCCGTGAGCACCTTCGTGCGGAGGTAGTTCTGAGCCACGTTTGCGTTCATGCCAGCTAAACCCCACGGTGACGGCTGTAGGGTCTATCGGCAATCTTTGGAATAAGGATGAGGGAGGAGGGATGAGGGATGAGCGAGGGGTGAGGGATGAAGGGTGAGGGATGAGGGATGAATGGAAGATGATTTTTCGGCTTCATCCCTCCTCCCTCATCCTTCATTCCTACCTCCCTCATCCCTACCTCCGATCCGGCATCTGGATCGTCTGGATCTGCCCGATTGCCTGCTGCTGGTTCTGCAAGCCGCTCAGCACGGATTCGAGGTTGGCGAACTGCCTCTGCAACCGTTCACGCTTGCTCGTGAGAACCTTGTCGAGACTGGTGATGCGGTCCTGGAACTGGAGGGCCTTTTCATCGAGTGAGCGGTTTTCACGCGGGATGACGCCGGAGACGGGGTCGATCAGGCTGTTGATGCGGGCTTCGAAGGCGTAGCCGATGCCCCCGCCGCGGTTGCGGGGGTCGCCGACGGTGCCCAGGCTGGCGCCGTTGGATACCGAGCCGACGGCCGCGCCGCTGAGGCCCAGGTCGATCAGCGCTTGCGATCCGTTCTGCGCCGTTAGCCCGAACGGCGTGACGCCGGTGGTCAGGTCGGTGACGCGCAACGAGCCCGTCGCCGTCAGCTCGGCCTTGAGCTTGCTGTTGTCGGCGGTGTTGATGGCGTTGATCACCTCGCCGAGCGTGTCGGCGCCTGCCAGCGAAACGTCGAGGGTCGAGCCGTCGGCCAGCTTCGCCTGGAAATCCGGTCCGCTGCCCGCGCGGCGGACGCCCCGGCCGCTGTTGAGCTGATCGATCAGGGTGCTGCTGCCCAGCCCGTTTTGCGCGGTCGTAAACAGTGCCTTGACCGCGTCGGGGTCGGTGGCGAACGCGGCGCGGAACTTTTCCTCGTCAAACTGAAGCTTCGTGCCCTCGGCCGGCGCGTCGGGGTTGATGGTCACGCGCAGGCCAAGCTCCTGGAGGATTTTGTACCGCCCGGCGTTGGGCACGACGGTGCGGAGCATCGCATAGATTTCGCTCTCGACGCGCTGGATCGAGCTGTCGCCCAGCAGCAGCCCGCGCTCGTTCGTCTCGGTGTCGAACTTCGTCAGTTCGCGGATCTTGCCGATCATGTCGTTGAACGATTCGGTGAACTTGCCGAGCGACTCGACGAGCGAATCGGTGCTGCGCGTGACGTTGAGCGTGATGGGGGACGAGCTGACGCCGTGCAGGTCGATGGTGACGCCTTTGATCACGCCTGCGAGCTGGTTTGTGCTCGACGTAACCAGCAGCGGCTGCGCGGCGCCGGCGCCGCCGAGGAAGACGGCGGCGTCCTGGGACTCCACGAGCGTGTTTGTGTCCAGCGCGGTTGTCCCCGCGTCAAACGCGACGCGGCCGGCGCGGCCGGTGCTGCGGGCGCTGAGCGACAACCGATATGGCGTGGCGCCCGTGCCGTCGTTGATGATCGTCGCGCCGACGCCGAAGCCCAGGTTGTTGATCTTCGTCTGCACGTCGGCGAGCGTGTCGGTTGCGAGGATTTCGACCGTCTTCTCGAACGTCCCGTCGATCTGCTTGAGAATCGCATCGGCCTCGCCCTTGATCTTCAGATCGGATGCGGACGTGCCTTCGACGTCTTCGACCTTCATCTTGAGCACGCCGGTCGTCGCGTCGGTCAGCAGCAGACC
>JBBSLV010000485.1:0-3176 GCA_038233535.1 Tepidisphaerales bacterium
CCCAGCCCCCCCGCGCCGGCCGGCCCACTGGTTCCTGAAAATCCTCCGGTCCGCGAAACGCCCCCGGCCGCCCCAACTTCTGTCGAACACGCGCCCCGCGAGCGTAAAATCGATGAAGGATGAAAACGGTCAAAGGCAAGCCTCTTCTTTCATCCCTCATCCCTCCACCTTCATCCCTATTCCGGAGGCTCCCATGGGCGTATACGAAGCCAGAGGTCAGCTCGGCAACGCGGTGAAGGATCTCATGCTGCGCTGGAACGAGACCAAGATGGACTGGGACGACGGCGCCGCGCGGGCGTTCGAGGTGAACGTGCTTGAGCCGCTCGTGCGCGACGCGAAGAGCGCCGCCTCGGCCATGGACAGCGCCGCGGGGCTGCTGCAACAGGTTCGGCGAGAATGCGCATAGCATCGAGTAGCATCATGAGCGTGACCGAACCCTCCTCCCCCACCGCCGGCGGCGATGACAGCCGCGACCTTCAGCGCGAAGCGCTGCGGTTGCTCGTCGAGCTGTCCAATGAAAGCGCCGCCGTCGAAACGCAGATCGAGCAGCGCCGCGCCGCGGCGCTGGCCGACGCGAAGAAGCGGCATGGCAAGACCGTCGCGGCGACGGAGCAGCAGCGCGACGGGGCGCACGAGCAGGCCCGCCGGCGCTACGACGAGGAAGCCGCCCGCATCAGCGCCGAGGCCGAGCGCCAGCTTGAAGCGCTGCGCGACCAGGATCAAACATCGCGCAGCCGCATCACCGACGACATGGACAGCGCCGACGCCCAGACCAAGCACGCGCTCCAGCAGGCGTCCTGGCTGGCCGAGAGCGTGTACGAAGGCGCGATGGTTCAGGTGCAGAAGGAGGCGAAGGCCGGGCGCGAGCTGCTGGAACAGCGGCAGGCGACGATCGCGGGTATCGAGCGGCAGGCCGTGGAACTCCTGACCCGATACGGGCAGCGGATTCCGCCCGACGCCGATGCCGACGCCCAAGCCGGTCCGTCCGTCCCGCCCGAGCGGGCGAACGAAACGTACGAGCAGAACATCTCCGTCGCGCAGCAGCAGTTGGCGACTTTGCAGGGGCTGGCCGTTCCGAAGCTGTTCACGGGCATCCGCGCGTACCTCGTGGCGGCGCTGGTGTTCATCGGCGCGGTGGCGCTGACGCAGTTCGCAATTTCAGGTGGCATTCCGACAGGGGAAGCCGAGCTGCGCGCCACGCGCATCGACTGGCGCGCGATGGGCATCGCCGCCGGGGCGGCGGGGGCGTTCATCGCCCTGGGCGGGCTGGCGCTGTGGTTCATCGCCAAGCGGCAGGTGCGCGAGACGTTCGTCCCGCTGCGCAGCGCGCTGGCGGCGTCCCGTCTGGCAGCACAGCATCACCATGACATCGGCGCGGCGCAGCGCGAGCAGACCGCCGCCCGGGCGACGAAGCGCCGTGACCAGGAGCTTGCCGCCGCTACCGAGAAAATCGCGCCGGTGAAGAGCCGCAACGCCCGCAAGCGCGCGTCGGCGATACAGACGGCGCGCGAGCATCACTCCAGCAGCATCGCCAAGGTCGAGGCCCAGCGCCGCAGCGCCCGCGCGACGCTCGAACAGTGGCGTAAGGACACGCTGGGCGACGCTGATCGCGCGTATTCGCAGCAGATGACCGTCGAGGCGAAGCGCCACGAGACCGAGATCAGCGCCGCCCAGCGCCGCTACGCCGACGAGCGCGCGACCCTCGAGCGCAGCTGGAACGACGGGCTGCGCCGAATCGAAAAGCCCATCGCCGGGAGCGACGGCAGCAACGGGCAGCCGCACGACTGGGACGACCCCGCCTGGCGCCGCTGGGTTCCGCCGGACCGCTTCGCTACCGCCGTCCGTTTCGGCGAGCTGGGCGTTGATCTGAAGCAGGTCACCGATCAGGTTCCGCAGCAGCTCGCGCTGCCGAAACATTTTTCCGTCCCCGCGGCCCGTACGTTCCCGAAGCACGCGTCGCTGCTGATCCACACCAATCACGCCGGCCGCGCCCAGGCGATCCGCACGCTACAAATGGTGATGGCCCGGCTGCTCACCAGCCTCCCTGCCGGGCGCGTGCGCTTCACGATCATCGATCCCGTCGGGTTGGGTCAGAACTTCGCCGGCTTCATGCACCTGGCCGACCACGACGAAGCGCTCGTCGGCGGTCGCATCTGGACCGAGGCCGATCAGATCGACCAGCGGCTGGCGAACCTGACCGAGCACATGGAAACCGTCATCCAGAAGTACCTCCGCAACGAGTTCGCCACCATCGATGAGTACAACGAGCAGGCGGGGGAGCTGGCCGAGCCGTACCGGTTCCTCGTCGTCGCCGATTTTCCCGTCGGCTTCCAGGGCGAAGCGTTCCGGCGCTTGAACAGCATCGCATCGACGGGCGCCAAGTGCGGCGTGTACACGCTCGTCGCCCGCGACACGCGCCAGCCATTGCCGTCGGGCACGCATCTCGACGAGCTTGAAGCCCACAGCCTCAACCTCGTCCGCCACGGCGACCATTTCATGTGGCGCGACGACGTCTTCAAGCGTTTCCCGCTCACGCTCGACGCGCCGCCGGCCGAACAATTCCTCACGTCCATCCTCGACGTCGTCGGACGCCGCGCGAAGGAAGCCAAGCGCGTCGAGGTCTCGTTCGACACCATCGCTCCGCCGGACGACAAATTCTGGACCGGCTCGACTGCCGAAGACGTGTCCGTCCCCATCGGGCGGATGGGCGCGACGCGGCTCCAGTCCATGAAGCTCGGCCGCGGCGTCGCGCAGCACGTGCTGATGGCCGGCAAGACCGGCTCCGGCAAGTCCACGCTCATGCACGCGATCATCACGAACCTGGCGATGTGGTATTCGCCGGACGAGATCGAGCTGTACCTCGTCGACTTCAAAAAAGGCGTGGAGTTCAAGACCTACGGCGTCCATCAACTCCCGCACGCCCGCGCGATCGCGGTGGAATCGGATCGCGAGTTCGGGCTGAGCGTTCTTCAGCGCATCGACGCCGAACTCGGCCGCCGCGGCACGCTGTTCCGCAAGGCGGGGGTGCAGGATCTCGCGAGTTACCGCAAATCACCCGGCGCCCAAGTCATGCCGCGCACGCTGCTGGTCATCGACGAATTCCAGGAGTTCTTCAGCGAGGACGACCGCCTCTCACAAGACGCCGGCCTCCTGCTCGACCGGCTCGTCCGCCAGGG
>JBBSLV010000486.1:0-3175 GCA_038233535.1 Tepidisphaerales bacterium
AGCCCGGCAAGCCATTTGTGTTTGGCACGAAGGACGGGCATTTCGTGTTTGGACTTCCCGGAAATCCCGTCAGCGGGTTCGTCTGCACGATGCGACTGGCGGCGCGGTTGCTGACGCGATTGAGCGGCCTTGATCCCGAACCCCGCTGGATCACGGCGCCGCTCGTGTCCCCGCTCCCCGCCAACGGACCGCGGGAGTTTTATCAGCCGGTGGCGCTGAAGCGGGAAGGCGTCGCACCCTTGGAATGGAAAGGGTCGGCCGACGTCTATACGCTGGCGGCGGCGAACGCGCTGCTCGTCCGGGCGGAGAACGAACCCGCCCGACCGGCGGGCGACGTCGTCCGCGTGATGGAGTTGCCCTCATGAACAACAAAAAGACCACGACGCTCCTCCTCATCGTGCTGTGCGCGGCCCTGAGCTTCGGTGGGTCATTCACGTGCAAGGGCGAGCAGAACAGCGACAAGTTCACGTCGCCGTGACCCGTGACGCGGGAGCAGTGACGTGGCAGGGGCCGATCCGGTACGATGTCTGCCATGCGCGATCCCGAGGAAATCGACAAGCTCAACGATCGCTTCGCCGACACGAGCGGCGCAGCGCGCTTCGAAGAAGGCAACGGCGGGTTCACCCGGCTGGTCCTGACCGCGCCGGCGGGGGTGGCGCACGTATACCTCTACGGCGCGCACGTCACCCGCTACCAGCCGCGTGATCAGTCGCCCGTCCTGTTCCTCAGCGAGAAAAGCTTTTTCACCCATGGCCGACCCATCCGCGGGGGCGTGCCGGTGATCTTCCCGTGGTTCGGGCCGCGCGCCGCCGACCCGCAGGCGCCGATGCACGGCTTCGCCCGCATCAGGGACTGGGACGTCGATTCGATCGCCAGCCGCGGCGACACGGTCACCGCGACGCTTTCGCTCCGCTCGAGCGACGAGACCCACGCGCTGTGGCCGCACGATTTTCAACTGCGCTATCTCGTGACGGTGTGCCCGGAACTGGACCTGACGCTTGATGTGACCAACCCGCTGGCGGATCCGATCATGTTCGAGCAGGCGATGCACACCTATTTCGCCGTCGCCGACGTGCGGCGGGCGCGCGTTAGCGGGCTGTCGGGCAGCGCATATCTCGACAAGACCCGCGACATGCAGAAGTTTGTCGACAGCGACGACGTGATCGTGTTCGCCGAACCGACCGATCGCGTCTACCTCGCCACGAAAGCCCCGTGCGTCATCGACGACCCCGCGGGCGATCGACGGATCAGCATCGACAAGGAAGGCTCCGACACGACGGTCGTGTGGAGCCCGTGGAGCAATCCCCCTGCGCCGTTCCCGGATTTGGGACCGGACGAGTGGGAACGGTTCGTCTGCGTCGAAACGTGCAACGTGAAGGACCACGCCGTCACCGTCGCCGCCGGCGCCACGCACACGATGCGGGCGATGATTCGTTCCGAAAAACTGTAACGCTTCCGCTCTGTCGTCCGGAGAGCCTGTGAACTTTTGCTACGAAAAACTTCACGCGCTCTCAGTCTCGGGATGACTGGCGTTTTATGAGCAATCCTGTCGCCATCATCACCGGTGCTGCACGCGGCATCGGCCGCGCGATTGCGGTCGAGCTGAAGGGCGGCGGGTACGACGTCGTGCTGGTCTCGCGCACGAAGACGGATGTGGAGGACGCGGCGCGCGAGATCGGCGGCGTCGCGTTCCCCGCCGACGTGACGAAGCCCGCGGACGTCGATGCGATCGTCGCCGAGGCGCTCGGTCGTTTCGGCCGGATCGACGCGGTCGTGAACAGCGCCGGGCTTGCGCCGGTCATGTCCGTGAAGGACATGTCGATCGACCGCTGGCGCGCGGTGATCGACACGAACCTGTCGGCGCCGTTTTACCTCGCCCGCGCGGTCTGGCCGACGTTCGAGAAGCAGCAATCCGGGGTGATCGTGAATTTGTCGTCGCTGGCGTCGCGCGATCCGTTCCCCGGATTCGCCGCGTACGGATCGGCCAAGGCGGGGTTGAATTTGTTCGGGCTGGCGCTGGCGCGCGAGGGTCAGCCCATCAACGTGCGCGTGCACACGGTTGCACCGGGGTCGGTGGAGACGGCGATGTTCCGCGGGATCATGTCGGCAGAGCAGTGGCCGACGGACAAGACGCTCGACCCCGCCGAAGTGGCGCGCGTCGTCGTCCAGTGCATCCACGGCGAGCTGCGGCACACGAGCGGGGAAGTCATTTACGTGCACAAGACGTTGTGACTTTCGTCCGCTTCGCATGTGATACACTGCGTCGCGCTCAATAGGGGACGACGCGCCAGAGTGTTCATGAACCTTTCGTCGCGCGATGCGTCACATGTCGGTAAGGAGTTGCATGAAGCAAACAATTCAATTCATCGCCGCGGTCATCCTGGGCACGATCCCCCTCGCGGGCGACGTCGGCGAGGCGCAGGTGCGCCGCATCGGTGGCGCCGTCGGCGCGGGCGGAACGCTCAACCTCCCCTACGCCGTCAATGACAACGCCGGCAATCAGTGGTTCATCTACCAGGGCGGGTGGTTGCAGCAGCAGGGCAACAACCAGGTCTACGGCCAGGGCGCGCAGATCCAGATCAACGGGCAGCAACCCAGCGGGCGGAACAACCAGGCGCGGCTGGACGAGAAGACGGGCGAGATCATCTTCGAGAACATGACGGCCCAGCAGGGGCTACAGGTGACGCGCCGCATCCTCCCCATGCGCGAGGAGGGGGCGATCCGTTACATCGACGTGATCAAGAACCCGCAGGGCAACGACGTGCCCGTGACCGTGACGATCCAGTCGAACATCAACCACGGCGTGCAGAACGCCGACATGGTCCCCGACACGCGGCGCAAGGGGCAGAACCTTGCGTGGGTCGCGCAGACGCACAACAACCGGACGGCCGTCGAGGTGTTCGCGGGCAGGGGCGCGAAGCTGGCGCCGACGATCAACTGGCAGCAGGGGCACAACACGGTCAACGCGGCGCTGCAAACCACCGTCCCCGCCAATGGAGAGATCGCGCTCATGCACCTGCACGCGACGGCGGCGTCGCAGCAGGCGGGCGTCGACTGGGTCAACGGGCTGAAGGAATCGGCGCTGCTGAAGACGATCTCGCCGGAGCTGCGGAAAATCATCGTCAACTTCGTCACAGGGCAGGGCTACATCGGCGACCGCGAGCTGCTCCGCGGC